>DASUPA010000209.1:0-2434 GCA_036276335.1 Candidatus Methylomirabilota bacterium
CTCACGCGGAGCGACGGAAGAACTTCTTCAGCGCCGCCCCCACCGCACCGGCGGCGGCGATACCTCCGTAGATGAGCATCTTGCCGACCGCCTTCCCGGCGCCCGTCTTCGTCGCGGCCGCCGCGGCGCCGCCCACCACGAGCGCGGCCAGCCCGTACTCCGCCACCCGGTCGCCGGCCCGGAACTCGCTGTAGCGCTCGCCGGCCGCGAAGTCGTAGCCCTTCAGCGCGGCCTTGAAGGGCACCATGTCCTTGTCGAGGTGCTCGGGATCGGAGACGAGGATGGCCTGCATCACGCCGCGCCGGCCGAGGAGCCGGACGGCGTAGTTCACCGTCTGCTCGCCGCGCTCCGTGCGCAGCCGGACGCCCCACTCGAGTCGCTTGCTCGCGGTATCGTAGTGCGGCGGCACGTGCCAGCCGTCCGTGTGGAGCTCGCCCATCCCGAGCCGGCGGCGCTCCTTGTTCTGCCGCTCGTCGCCCGCCTTGAGGTCCTCCAGCAGCGCGGCCTGATCGAGCTTCTCGTCGTCGCGCACGTAGCCGCTCGGGTCGAACACGAAGATCGCAAACCACGACAGGTCGTCCGGCGCGAGCGTGTAGCGATGGTCCCGCGGCGGGTTGCCCGTCAGCTCGAGGAACCGGCGCGTGCCATCGGCGTCGAGGAACATCATGCCCGGCGGCACGCTGATCGTCCCCACGCTCCCGACCCGGCCCTCGGCGGGCCCCTTCTGCCAGCCGAGCCCGGCGACCTCGGCGGCCGCCTGCTCCGGCGTGGTCGGCGACTGGGGCGTCGCGGGAACCGGCAGCGCGAGCAGCATCGGGAGAGCAGCGGCCGCGACGAGACGGCACCGCCATCGACGTGTGCGATTCATAGGGGGCCCTCATGAATCGGATCGCCGCCAGCCGTGCCTGGCGTCAGTACCTCTAGGGGTGAACTACAGCACGATAGCACTCGTCCCGCCGCCCGCTCGCGTGAATTCCGCCGGCGAGGCGTGGCGGGCGGTGGCGGGCGTCAGGCGGTCAGAACCACTGCGCCGCCCAGCTCACGAGCGGGTCGAGCCCGCTCGGCGAGAGCAGCGCCGTCGCGGTCAACCCGAAGACGGCCCCGCCCAGGTGCGCCTCGTGGCACACCCCGTACCGGCGGGTCCGCGAGAGGAGGAACATCGAGACGGCGGCGTACCCCAGCATGAAGACCGGCCCGGGCAGCGGAACGGGCACGAACAGCATGACGACCGAGATCCCCGGGTCGAGCACGACCGCCGCCGCCATGACGCCGAAGACGCTCCCGCTGGCGCCCAGGCAGCGATAGGACGGATCGCCCTTCCGGAGCGAGAAGACCGCCAGGTCCGCGCCGATGGCGGCGGCGGCGTAGATCACGAGGAACCAGACCGATCCGAGCGCGCCGATCACCGGCGGCGCGAACGAGTAGAGCGCCCACATGTTGAACGCCAGGTGCGCGAGGTCGGCGTGGGCCAGGTGCGACAGGAGCAGGCCGAGACCGTTGCGGCCCTCCGCGATTTGGGCGGGAATGAACAGGAACTCCTCGGCGCTCCCGGCGCCATCGCCGCGGAGCGCCCGGAAGCCGACCAGGCTCACGAGGACGTTCGCGGCGATCACGGCCAGGAGGATGCTCGGCGCCAGCGCCGCGCCCCTACCACTCGCCGGTGGCGCCGCCCTCGGAGCCGCCCCCGCCGCGGGCCGCGCTGACGGCGCGTGACACGAAGATGGTCAGGACGAAGGCGGCCGCGGCCCACGCCCAGCTCTTGCGTCCGCCGCGCGCCACCGAGAGCAGGCCCACCAGCAGCACCAGCCCGCCGGCCACGAGGGCCGGCAGCATCCACCACTGCTGATCCAGCCCGCTGAGCCCGCCGAGGCCGCCGACGTCGATCACCGGCAGCAGCCCGGCGAGCGCCGGCGGCATCCACCACGGCTCGTCCACGCCGGCCAGGGTGAGCTGCCGTCCCATCGCGTCGAATCCGCGGATTCCTTCGAGGATGCCGAGGGACATCTCCTCGTCCCGGAACGCGGGCAGGATCAGGCGGTCCATGATCCTGCGCGCCCGGTCGTCGTGAGCCTCACCCCACGCCGAGCCGAGCTGGATCCGCGCCTTGCGGTCCTCGGCGGCGACCAGAAGCAGCATCCCGTAGGTCCGGAAGCGCTCCTCCGCGCGCCACGATTGCATCAGCTCCGCGGCATACCGCTCGATGGTGTAGCCGGTCGCGTCCTGCGAGGCGAGGGAGCGGATCGTCACGACGCTGACCGGATAGCCCTTCTCGGCGAGCAGCGCGGCCGCGAGCCGGTCGATCTCCTGGCCGTCCTCCTTCTCGATGAGGCCGGCCCCGTCGCTGGTGAAGCGGCCCGGGGGCGGCGGAGCGGGAAACGATGCCTTGGCCGCCGCGTCCGAGGCCAGCGGCCCCGCCACGAGCGCCATCGACAGC
>DASUPA010000210.1:0-3062 GCA_036276335.1 Candidatus Methylomirabilota bacterium
GCGGTTCGCGCTGCCGCACGCGCGCATCATGATCCATCAGCCGCTGGGCGGCGTGCAGGGCCAGGCCACCGACATCGACATCCAGGCCAAGGAGATCCTCAGAATGCGCGAGGAGCTGAATCGCATCCTCGTGCACCACACGGGCCAGGGCATGGACAAGATCCAGCGCGACACGGACCGGGACTTTTTCATGACCGCCGAGCAGGCCAAGGAATATAGAATCGTCGACGAGGTGATCTCGTCCAAGCCCACCACCCGGGCGATCAGCGAGGCGGCGGCCCTGGCGGCCCAGGTCCAGAAGTAAGGAGTCGAGAGAAGGATGGCTGGTCGGACGCGCGAAGGCAACGGCACCCTCAAGTGCTCGTTCTGCGGCAAGAGCCAGAACGACGTGCGCAAGCTCATCGCGGGCCCCACGGTCTACATCTGCGACGAGTGCATCGAGCTCTGCAACGACATCATCGCGGAGGAGTGGGAAGAGGAGAAGTCGCGCGAGATCCGCTCGCTCCCCAAGCCGGCCGAGATCAAGACGGTGCTCGACCAGTACGTCGTCGGGCAGGAGCGGGCCAAGAAGATCCTCTCCGTCGCCGTCCACAACCACTACAAACGCATCGAGTCGGGCAACGACAGCGGGGACGTCGAGCTCCAGAAGTCGAACATCCTCCTGATCGGCCCGACCGGCTCCGGCAAGACGCTGCTGGCCCAGACCCTCGCCAAGATGCTCCGCGTGCCCTTCACCATCGCCGACGCGACGACGCTGACCGAGGCCGGCTACGTGGGCGAGGACGTGGAGAACATCATCCTGCGCCTGCTCCAGGCGGCGGACTACGACGTCGAGCGCGCGGAGCGCGGCATCGTCTACATCGACGAGATCGACAAGATCGCGCGCAAGTCCGAGAACCCGTCGATCACCCGCGACGTGTCGGGCGAGGGTGTCCAGCAGGCGCTGCTCAAGATCCTCGAGGGGACCATCGCCAACGTGCCGCCGCAGGGCGGCCGCAAGCATCCTCACCAGGAGTTCATCCAGGTCGACACCTCCAACGTGCTGTTCATCTGCGGCGGCGCCTTCGTGGGCCTGGACAAGAACATCGAGTCGCGCGTGGGGCGCTCCGGCATGGGCTTCGGCGCCGAGATCAAGAGCCACCAGGACCGCCGCGTGGGCGACCTGCTCGCGATGATCCAGCCCGAGGACCTGCTGCGCTACGGCCTCATCCCGGAGTTCGTCGGCCGGCTGCCCGTCATCGCCACCCTGCACGACCTCGACGACGCCGCGCTGGTCCGCATCCTCAAGGAGCCGAAGAACGCGATCATCAAGCAGTACCAGAAGTACTTCGACCTCGAGAAGGTCCGCCTCAAGTTCACCGACGACGCGGTGGCCGCCATCGCGCGCGAGGCGCTCAAGCGCGGCACCGGCGCCCGGGGCCTGCGCGCGATCCTGGAAGAGGTGATGCTCGAGATCATGTACGAGCTCCCCTCGATCCAGGGCCTCAAGGAGTGCATCATCACGCGCGAGGTCATCATGAACCACGAGCGGCCGGTGCTGGTCTCCGAGGCCCAGGAACAGTCCGCATAGCCTGAACGCGCGCGGCACGCTCTTCGTCGTCGCGACGCCCATCGGCAACCTGGAAGACATCTCCGCCCGCGCGCTGCGCGTCCTCCGCGAGGTGGAGGTGATCGCCTGCGAGGACACGCGCCGCACGCGGGGCCTGCTCACCCACTTCGGGATCCACACGCCGACCGTCTCGTACTACGAGCACAACAAGCTCGTGCGGGGCCCGCAGCTGCTGCGGCGGCTCGCCGAGGGCGGCTCGGTGGCGCTGGTGACGGACGCCGGGACCCCGGGCGTCTCGGACCCCGGCTTCCTGCTCGTCCGCGACGCGCGCGCCGCCGGCGCCGCCGTCGTCCCGGTCCCGGGACCCTCGGCGGTGGTGACGGCCCTGTCCGCGGCCGGCGTGCCGGGCGACCGCTTCGTGTTCGACGGCTTCCTGCCCGTGAAGCCGGGCCGCCGCCTGAACCGGCTGCGGGCGCTGCGGGCGCTCGAGACCACGATCGTCCTCTACGAGTCGCCGCACCGCATCGTGGCCGCGCTGGAGGCGATCGCCGAGGTCTTCGGCGACCGGGAGCTGGTCGTGGCGCGCGAGCTGACGAAGCAGTACGAGGAGATCGTCCGCGCCGCGCCCGCCGCCCACCTCGAGCGCCTGCGCGCCGCGGCGCCGCGGGGCGAGTTCGTCCTCGTCATTCCCGCGGACTGATCGACCGGCATCGGGCTTGCAGCCGTGGGCGGCATGGCCCGGGAGAGCCGTGTCTTCGCGGGGCGGGCGCTCATCGCCGTCGCCGCCGCGGTCGCCGGCGTTCTCGCGCTGGGCCTGCTCTGGTACGCGGCGCAGGTGCTCCTCGTCATCTTCGCGGGCCTGCTGCTGGCCGTGGCCCTGGCCGGCCTGGCCGACTGGGTGGCCGCGCACGCGCGGCTGCCGCGCGGTCTCGCGCTGGGCGCGGTCACGCTCGGCATCGCCGCCCTCATCGCGTTCGGAGTGTGGGTGCTCGCCGACGACGTGGCCGCGCAGGCCACCGAGCTGATCGACACGCTGCCGCGCGCGATCGACAACGTCCGCGACGCCCTGGGCCGTACGCCCGCCGGCCGCGTCTTCCTGCAGCGGCTCCCGGGCACCGAGAGCGCCTCCCAGCAGCTGGTCGACGCGGCGCCCCGGGTCCTGAGCGCCACGGTCGGCACCACGCTCGGCGTGGCCACGAACCTCGTCCTCTGGCTCTTCATCGCACTCTACGTGGCCGCGGATCCCGGCCTGTACTCGCGCGGCGTCGCGGCGCTGGTGCCGCGCGCGCGGCGACCGCGGGCGGCGCACCTCCTGGCGACCGTCGACGCCATGCTGCGCCGCTGGCTGCTCGGGAAGCTCGTCGGCATGACCATCGTCGGCGTCGTCACGTGGGCGGGTCTGGCGCTGATCGGCATCCCGCTGGCGCTCACCCTGGGCCTCCTCGCCGGGCTGCTGAACTTCGTCCCGTACGTCGGCCCGATCGTCGCGGCCGTCCCCGCGGTGCTGCTCGCC
>DASUPA010000211.1:0-4040 GCA_036276335.1 Candidatus Methylomirabilota bacterium
GGTCGAGACCCGGAGCGTCAAGAAGCGATTCGGCGACGTATGGGCCGTGGATGGCGTGGACCTCGCCACCAAGGAAGGCGAGTTCCTCGTCCTCCTCGGCCCGTCCGGCTGCGGCAAGACCACGCTGCTCCGCATGCTGGCCGGGCTCGAGCTGCCGACCTCGGGCGAGATCCTCATCGGCGGCCAGGTGGTGAACGACCTGCCCCCGCGCGCCCGGAAGATCGCCATGGTCTTCCAGAGCTACGCGCTCTACCCGCACCTCACGGTCGCGAAGAACATCGCCTTCCCGCTCAAGGCGCAGGGCGTGCCGCGGGCGGAGATCCCCGGCAAGGTGCAGTGGGCGGCGTCGCTCTTCGGCATCGAGCGCCTGCTGGACCGCAAGCCCCGCCAGCTCTCCGGCGGCGAGCGCCAGCGCGTGGCGCTGGCGCGGGCGGTCATCCGCGAGCCGGCGGTGTTCCTGCTCGCCGAGCCGCTCTCCAACCTGGACGCCAAGCTGCGCGCCTCGGCGCGTGACGAGCTGCAGCAGTTCCAGCGCCGCATCGGGACCACGACCATCTACGTGACGCACGACCAGGTCGAGGCCATGGGCCTCGGCGACCGGATCGCCGTCATGCAGGGGGGCAAGGTCCGGCAGATCGGCTCGCCGGCGGAGGTCTACGACGAGCCGGCCGACACCTTCGTGGCCGGGTTCCTCGGCTCGCCGCCGATGAACTTCGTGGACGGGCCCGGCGCGCTGGTCGGCTTCCGCCCAGAGCACTTCCTGCCCCGCGAGGCCCACGGGGACGGCGCCGAGCTGCTCGCGCTGCCGCTGGCCGTCCACCGCGTGGAGTACCTGGGCGCCGATCGCCTCGTGTACGGCACGCCGATGGAGCGATTCCAGGGCGCCAAGGTCATCGCGCGGCTGCCGTCCACGGTGACCACGCCGGTCGCCGTCGGCGACACGGCGGAGTTTGCGGTGCGCGTTCGCGATCTCAAGTTTTTCGACCGGCAGAGCGGGCGCCGCACGGCGCCGCAGGCGGTCTGATGGCCCGCGGCGGCCGCGGCTCGCTCCTCGACCGCCCGGAGTGGCTCGGGCCGCTCATGATCGCGCCCGCCGTGCTCTACATCGTGCTGCTCGTCGGGCTGCCGTTCCTGCTGGCGCTCTTCTACAGCGTGAGCGACATCACCATGGGCAGCCGCACCCTGAACTTCGTGGGGCTCCGGAACTTCCTCAGCGTCATGGAGACCACGAAGTTCCAGACCTCGCTCTACAATACCTTCGTCTTCGCGGTCACCGCGCAGGTGCTCGTGATGGTGCTCGGGACGATCCTGGCGCTGGCGCTCCTCAAGGATTTCCGCGGCAAGTGGCTCGTGCGCCTGCTGATCCTCCTGCCGTGGGTGGCGCCGATCTCGCTCGGGACCATCGGCTGGCTGTGGATCCTCGACTCCACCTACAGTGTGATCAACTGGAGCCTGGAGGCGCTGGGCCTCGTCGGCGTCGGCGAGCGGTACATGTGGCTCGGCGTCCCGCACCTCGCCATGGGCTCCGTCGTGACCGTGCACGTGTGGCGCATCCTGCCGCTCGCCACCATCATTCTGCTCGCCGGGCTTACCTCGATCCCGCAAGATATTCACGACGCCGCGCAGGTGGACGGCGCCAGCTTCCTCCGCCACCTGTTCCAGATCACGCTGCCGCTGATCCGCCCCATCGCGCTGGTGGCCGGGCTCTTCGGCCTCGTCCTGGCCTTCACCGACATGATCGTCATCTTCGTGCTCACGCGCGGCGGGCCGTACGACACCACGCAGGTGCTGGCGAGCCTGGCCTTCTTCACGGGCGTGCAGGCGGGCGACATCGCGGAGGGCGCCGCGGTGGCGCTCTTCCTGTTCCCGCTGCTGGTGGTCGTGGCCATCCTGCTGCTGCGCGTGGCGCGGCGCACGGAGGTGGTGTGAGCGCGCGCGGCGCCGGCCGGCGATGGGCGGGGCGGGGCGTGCACACGGCCGTGCTCGTCTTCTTCACCGTGTTCAGCGCGTTTCCGTTCTACTGGATGCTCATCACGTCCTTCAAGACGACCCGCGACCTGCTCACGCGCGCCAACAACCCGTTCATCTACAACGAGACGCCCACGCTCGAGAACCTGCGCGTGCTCTTCTTCGACACGCTCTACGTGCGCTGGCTCGGCAACACGCTCTTCGTGGGCGCCATCGTGGTGGCCATCACCCTGGTGCTCGCGGTGCCGGCCGGCTACGCGCTGGCACGGCTCACGGGGCGCTGGGGCGAGCAGCTCGGCATCGCGATCTTCCTCACGTACCTGGTGCCGCCCACGCTGCTGTTCCTGCCCATGTCGCGCGTGGTGTCCGACCTGGGCCTCCAGGACTCGCTCTGGTCGCTGGTGCTCGTCTACCCGTCCTTCACCGTGCCCTTCTGCACCTGGCTCATGATGGGATTCTTCAAGGCGATCCCGCGCGACCTGGAGGAAGCGGCGATGATCGACGGCCACAGCCGCTTCGGCGCCTTCGTCAAGGTCGTCATCCCGATCTCCGTGGCCGGCCTGCTGACCGTCGTGATCTTCACGCTGACGCTCGTGATGCAGGAGTTCGTCTACGCCCTGACCTTCATCACCGCGGCCGGCAACTTCACGGTGAGCGTCGGCGTCCCGACCTTCCTGGTGCGCGGCGACGTCTACTTCTGGGGCTCCCTCATGGCCGGCTGCTTCATCGCCAGCGTGCCGATCGCGATCCTCTACAATCTCTTCGTCGACCGGTTCATCGCCGGCTTCACGGTCGGCGCCATCAAGTAGCCGCCGGCGTCGTCGCCGGCGAGGAAGGAGCGCCACCATCGATCCCGTCCGCGTCCACATGCGCGTGCCCGGAACGCAGCCCATGCCGCAGCTCATGCAGCTCATCCAGGGGATCGAGGCCGCGGGCTTCGACGGCGCCGGCATCCTCGACAGCCAGCTCATCTCGCGCGACACGTTCGTGGTGCTGTCGCAGGCCGCCACCCGGACGTCGCGTCTCACGCTCTTCCCCGCCGTGACCAATCCGCTGACGCGTCACGCCTCGGTGCTGGCCGGGGCCATCCAGAGCGTCGAGGAGCTGGCGCCCGGGCGCGTGAAGTTCGTGATGGGCACCGGCTACACCTCCGCCAGCACCATCGGCCGGCGCCCGGCCACGCTGGCCGAGATGCGCGACTGCCTGCGCACGGTGCGCGCGCTGCTCGCCGGCGAGCCGGTCGATTTCGCCGGGACGCCCGGCCGGCTCACGTTCGCGGCGCGCCGGCCGATCCCGCTCGTCATGGCCGCCTCGGGGCCGAAGGCCATCGAGGTGGCCGGCGAGGTCGCCGACGGCGTGCTTTTGCTCGTCGGCTTCAATCGCGGCATCGTCGAGCGCGCGCTGGAGCACCTGGAGCGCGGCGCCCGGCGCGGAGGCCGCCGCGTCGAGGATCTCGAGGTCACCTGGGCGGTTCGGATCGCCACCGCGCCGACCACCGCCGAGGCGCGCCGGCTCGCCCGGCCGACCGCCGTGCACTGGGGCGTGCTGCGCTGGGGCGGGCACTGGCTGGAGCCGGCCGGCGTTCGCCTGCCGAAGCTCGAGATCCCCGAGGCCGTCCACAAGGTCTATCCCGATCTCTCGCACGCGCACGACTGGGAGGCCGCCATCGCCGCCACCTCGTTCGTCGACGACGACGCCGTCGCGCAGCTCTGCGACGCCCTCGGCCTCGTCGGCGCCCCGGCGGACTGCGCGCGCCGGATCGCCGAGATGACGAAGCTCGGAGTCCGGAACCTCTATCTGATGCCGGTGCTGACCTTCGCCCCGCCGGAGCAGGAGGTGGCCGCCTTCCGCGACGTCGTCTTCCCCCGGCTGAAGGAGGCCGGGTTACGCTAGGCGGGACGGAGGTGCTCGATGGCCATCCAGGTCGACCACATCATCGTCCCGGCACGTGACAAGGTGGAGGCCGCGCGGCGCCTCGCCGGCCTCCTCGACGTCCCCTGGGAGAAGGCGCAGGGCGAGTTCACGCCCGTCCACGTCAACGACGGCCTGACGCTGGACTTCGCCCAGCGCCC
>DASUPA010000212.1:0-4697 GCA_036276335.1 Candidatus Methylomirabilota bacterium
GTGTTCGGCGTCAACGCGCTGGCGCTCTACTTCCTCTCGTCGCTCGCGGCGCTGGCGCTGGCGCGCGTGCAGGCCGGCGGCCCGAGCCTCCAGGCGCTCGTCTTCGAGCGCCTGTTCGCGCCGTGGGCGACGCCGGTCAACGCTTCGCTGGCCTACGCGGCCGCCTACGTCCTCGTCTGGTGGGGGGCGATGTGGCTGCTGGACCGCGCCGGCATCCGGCTGCGCGCGTGAGCGGCGGCGCGCCCGGGAACCGGCTCGGCGGCTGGGGTATAGTGACCGACATGCTGATGATGAAATCGCTTGCCGTCGTGCTCCTGACCGCCGTCGCGTGGCTGGGTTCTGCCGTGCCCGCGGGGGCCGGCGTGATCCGGGGCGTCGTGACCTACACCGGGCCGGTGGAGGCCAAGATGCTGCCCGTCACCATCGATCAGTACGTCTGCGGCAAGGAGAAGCCGTCGGAGGATCTCGTCGTCGGCCCGCAGCGCGGCATCAAGAACGCCGTGGTCTGGCTGCAGACGCCGCCCCCGGAGGCGGCGTGGCCGAGCGCGCCCGTCAAGGTGGAGATGGACCAGAAGCAGTGCGTCTTCAGCCCGCGGGTCGTGCTGGTGCCGGCCGGCGGCACGGTGGAGTTCCTCAACAGCGATCGGCTCCTCCACAACCTTCACAGCGCCAGCCGCGAGAACCCGACCTTCAACCGGACGCAGCCGCGGAACCGGACCATCCCGATCGCGTTCTCCAAGCCGGAGATCATCCGCGTGAACTGCGACCTGCACTCGTGGATGCGCGCCTGGGTGGTGGTGGCCGATCACCCCTTCTACGCGCTGACCAACGACGCCGGCGAGTTCCAGCTGCCGAGCGTGCCGCCGGGCAAGTACACGCTGCGGATCTGGCAGGAGACGCTCGGCATCACCAGCCGCGACATCACCGTCCCGGCCGGGGACGCGCGCGTCACGGTGGAGCTCAAGGGGTCACGCTGATCCGCTTCGACGCCTCCCACGCCGCCGAGTGCGTCGGCTCGGCCAGCGCCCGTAGCGTGCCGCTCTCGTCGAGCGCGATGGTGAAGACGACCTTCGGCGCGGAGAACACGGGGTGCAGGTACACGCGCGCGATCTCGGCAGTGTCCTTGTAGAGCGCGACGTACCGGACGTGGTGCTCGGCGAGCGACGGATGCTCGCCGCCGGCGCCCACGCTGATGGTCACGTCGAACCACTGCCCCCGCTTCACCGAGTCCGGCGCCGTGAGCTTCGGGGTGTGCTTGGCGTCGTAGGTCTTGTGGAGCGCCTTGAACTCGGGCGTGAACTGCTCTTCCTGGCCCGCGCGGAGGGTCGGCGTGGCGGCGACGAAGACGCCCAGCGCGACGACGGCTGCCGTGATGGCTCGCATGGCTCGGACTCCTGTTGGCTCAGGCCTCGGGCACGATCTCGCGGATCTTCGCGAGGAGCTCCCGCGGGCTGTAGGGCTTGGCGAGGTACGCCGTGGCGCCGGCCGCCTTCGCCTTGTTCTCGTCCCCGCTCAGCGCGAAGGACGTCACCACGATGACCGGCACCCCCGCCGTCCTGGGATCGGCGCGGAGCTGCCGCGTGGCGTCGAGCCCCGAGATCTTGGGGAGCTGGATGTCCATGAGGACCAGGTCGGGCGGCGCCGCGAGCGCCGAGGCGACGCCCTCCTCGCCGTCGACCGCCTCCAGCAGGCGATACGATGTCCTGGCGAGGAGCTGCCGCACGATCTTCCGGTTGAACTCGTTGTCCTCGACGTAGAGAATCGTCTTCTGGCTCATGCCGTCCTTCCGCCGGGCACCCGGAGCGGGATGGTGAAGTAGAACGTCGAGCCCTTGTGGACCTCGCTCTCGACCCAGATGCGGCCCCCGTGCAGCTCGACGAACTTCTTGGTGATGCTCAGCCCGAGGCCGGTGCCGCCGAAGTCGCGCGTGGTCGTGGCGTCGACCTGCCGGAACTCGGCGAAGACCGCCTCGATCTGGTCGGCCGGGATGCCGATGCCGGTGTCGGAGACGCGGTAGCGGAGGACATCGCCCTCGCGCTCCACGCCGATGACCACGCGGCCCTCCTTGGTGAACTTGAGCGCGTTGCCGGCGAGGTTGAGCAGGCACTGCGTGATGCGCTTGCCGTCGCCGTAGGCGACGGGCAGGTCGGGCGGCACCTCGGTCGTGAACTCCAGCCCCTTGTCGCTGGCCAGCGAGCGGAGCGACGCGCGCACGGTGCTGACGACGTCGTCCACCGCGTAGTCGCCGAGGCTGAGCTCCATGCGGCCGGCCTCGATCTTCGACAGGTCCAGCACGTCGTTGATGAGCCGCAGCAAATGCTTGCCGTTGGTCTGGATGTCCGCGAGCGGCTCCTTCAGCTCCGCCGGGACCTCGCCGTAGAGCTCGTCGATGATCATCTCGGTGAAGCCGAGGATCGCGTTGAGGGGCGTCCGCAGCTCGTGGCTCATGTTGGCGAGGAACTCGGACTTGGCCTTGCTCGCCTGCTCCAGCCGCACGTTGAGCGACCGGAGCGCGTCGGCGGCCGCGCGCTGCTCGGCGTCCAGGCGCGCCAGCTCGCGCGTCGTCTCGTTGAGGTTGGCGGCGAGGGCGCCGAACTCGTCCCGGTTCGGCACGGCCACGGAGCCGCCGAAGTTGCCGGCGGCGACGTCGCTCAGGAACGCCTGCGCCGCGCGGACGGGCAGGATGAAGGCCCACGAGATGACGAAGCCGCCCACGAGCGCGAGCACGACCGAGGCCACGGCGAACCCGCCCATGACGACGAGCGAGCGCCGGTTGGCGGCCGCGATGCTGGCCCGCAGCGCCGCCATGCGCTCGTTCTCGTGCTCCACCACGAGCCCGACGAGCGCGTCGATGGACCGGTAGAGCGGGTCCTCGCGCGTGATCTGGAGCGTGGTGGCGGCGTCGATCCGGCCGTCGCGCACGAGGTTGGCGATGTCGGCGACCACCGTCATCGCCTCTTCCTGGGCGGCGCGGATCTTCTGGATGATCTGGCGCTCGGCCTCGGGGGCGGCCGTCTCGATGCGGGCGAGGGTGTCGTTGAACCGGTTGTTCTCGCGCAGGATGTTCGCGACCGCCGCCTCCTCGCGGACGAGGAGGGCCATGCCCGTCAGGTGCATTTGCATGGCCAGCGAGTGCTGGAGCTGGTGGGACCAGTCCACGCGCTGGTGGGCCTCGTCCAGCCAGTCGGTGTGCTGCGACATCCGCCGGACGGTGTGGACGCTGAAGGCGCCCATGAGCAGGAAGAGCAGGGTGACGAGCAGGAAGGCAGCCAGCAGCTTGTGCTGCACCGAGGTCCGCATGCGCGCCACCGCGCGCACGAGGACGCCGAGCGGCGAGCGGAGCAGGAACGCCGCGGCGCGATCGGTCTGTTGCGGCTGCATTTGCTGGCGCGAGTATACTCCCACCGACGTGAGAACTCCTCCTCGCATCCTCGTCGCCGACGACACCCCGGCCAACGTGCGCATGCTGGAGATGCGGCTCCACCACAGCGGGTACGAGGTGGTGGTGGCGCGCGACGGCGAGGAGGCGCTGGCCCTCGCCCACGAGCACCACCCCGACCTCATCCTGCTCGACATCATGATGCCGAAGCTGGACGGGATCGAGGTGTGCCGGCGCCTCAAGGGGGACGCGAAGTTCCCGTTCACGCCCATCATCATGGTCACGGCCATGACCGACACCAAGGACGTGGTGGCCGGCTTCGAGGCCGGCGGCGACGACTACCTGACGAAGCCCGTCGACCAGCAGGCGCTCGTCGCGCGCGTGCGATCCATGCTGCGGATCAAGTCGCTGCACGACACCGTCCACGCCCAGGCCGAGGAGCTCGCGCGCTGGAACGCCACCCTCGAGGAGCGCGTGGCGCGGCAGCTCGCCGAGCTGGAGCGCGTGGGCCGGCTCAAGCGCTTCTTCTCGCCGCAGCTCGCGGAGCTCATCGTCCACGGGGGCGCCGAGGATCCGCTCGCCTCCCACCGCCGCGAGGTGACGGTGGTCTTCATCGACCTGCGCGGCTTCACCGCGTTCGCGGAGACGGCGGAGCCCGAGGAGGTCATGGGCGTGCTCCGCGACTTCCACGCGCGCATGGGGCAGCTGGTGCTCACGTACGAGGGCACGCTCGAGCGCTTCACCGGCGACGGCATGATGATCTTCTTCAACGATCCGGTGATCGTGCCCGACGCCGTCGAGCGCGCGCTGAAGATGGCGGTGGGCATGCGGCAGGCGCTCGAGGAGCTCGCGGCGCGCTGGCGCCAGCGAGGCTACGACCTCCACATGGGCGTCGGCATCGCGCAGGGCTACGCGACGATCGGCGCCATCGGCTTCGAGGGCCGCCTGGACTACGGCGCCATCGGCACGGTGACCAACCTCGCCTCCCGTCTCTGCGCGGAGGCCGCCGGCGGCCAGATCCTGATCAGCCAGAAGGTCCGCGCCGCCGCCGGCGACCTGGTCGACGCCGAGCCGGTGGGCGAGCTCACGCTCAAGGGCTTCCAGCGCCCGGTCGCCGCCTACAACGTGCGCGGCCTCAAGGGCTAGCTCGCCGGGGCGCTATCCCGTGCGGAGCGCAGCGGTCACCGGCAGGCGCGCGGCCCGGATGGCCGGCAGCGCGCCGCCGACGGCGCCGATGACCAGCGCCCACACGAGGCCTCGGACCAGCAGGCCCCCCGTCACGCGGAAGTCGAAGGCGACCTGCGAGAACGTGCTGAAG
>DASUPA010000213.1:0-9859 GCA_036276335.1 Candidatus Methylomirabilota bacterium
CCACGCCTCCGCGGCCGGGCGCCGGGGCTGAGGCGACAGCAATGGAGACCGTGAGCGCCGAGACCGTGCAGCGGATGTGGATCGTGACCCTCGTGATCTACGCGGGGGTGGTGGCCGTGGTGGCCACGCTGCTCACGCTCATCCTGCGCGCCGCCCGCGAGGTGCGCGCCGGCGTGTCGGCGATCTGGACGGTCGGCCAGCAGGTGGCCAACAATACCATTCACATCGCGCTGCTCGACACCACGATCCACGGCGCGCACCGGATCCTGGACTGCGCCAGGGGCGTGCTCGAGGGCACCGAGGCCCTGCGCGCGCACGCCGAGCAGTGTCCTGGGTGTCCGGCCTGCGCGCTCGGCCCGCGGGGCGCGCGATGAGCGTCTTCGTCGTGCTCGCCGTGCTGTCGGTGGTCGGGGTGGCCGCGCTGTTCGTGGCCCTCGCCCTCTTCCTACGCGCCATCGACCGGGTGCTGGAGGATATCGGCGGGCCGAGCACGCGGCTCGTGACGCCGCTGAACTACCTCTCGAAGATCCGGCTGGGGGTGCGCGCCATCGAGCGGCAGACGCAGTCGCTCGCTCCCTACGTCACCACGCTCAACACCGGGCTCGGCGCCATCCGGGACGGTGTCCGTGCGGTCGACGTGAGCCTCGGCGGCCTGATCGCGGCCGTCTCGCGGCAGCGGCACCCATGAACGGCGCCGTCGTCATCCCGCCCGCGGTGTACGCGATCTGGTGGACCGGGCTGATCCTCACCCTCGTGGTCTTCGTGCCGCTCGCCGTCTACTCGCTGCATCGCACCTGGCGGGCGGCGCGCTCCATCCAGCGCTACGCCGCCGAGACCCTCGCCGCGGCCGCCGGCATCGTGGATCACACCCGCCACGTCACGGCCCTCGACACCACGATCGCCGTCGCCGGCGAGACGCTGGACGCGGCCGGCGCCGTCGAGCGAAAGCTCAACACCGTGGCCACCGTGCTCGAAGAGCGGTGGCGCAGGACGCGCTGATGCTGCTGATCCTGACGCTGGTCACGGTGGCCCTGGTCGTCCTCGCCCTCGCCGGCTACCTGATCGCGATCGCGTGGGCGCTCCTCGACGCGCGCCGGAGCGTGGCCGGCATTGCCGACGGCCTCGAGGCGGTGCGGGATCACACCGGACCGCTGCCGGAGCGGCTGACCACCATCAACGGAGCGCTCGGAGCGCTGCTGGGCGGCCTCGAGGCGGCCGAGGGCCACCTCGACCGCGCGGGCGTCGTCTTCGGGCTTCGCTGAGACTGCGAGGGCGCCATGTGCTTCAAG
The DNA here is from genome assembly GCA_036276335.1 of Candidatus Methylomirabilota bacterium. GTDB lineage: Bacteria > Methylomirabilota > Methylomirabilia > Rokubacteriales > CSP1-6 > AR12. The sequence continues at coordinate 1,290 of DASUPA010000213.1, forward strand.
AACCTTCCCATCGACTTCGACGCGCAGGGCAAGCCGTTCCTCCGCGCGGGCGTCGCCAACCCGTACGGGCCGACCACGGCCGTCCCGCAGGGCGCGCCCGCGCAGCTGACCGCGGACCGCATCGAGGACCTCCTCCGCCGCAACGGCTACATCAAGCCGCTCGACTTCGACCCCGTCACCCGGGTGGCGGGCGCGCTCGCCTTCCACACGGTGGCCGACTTCAGGGCGCGCAAGGTGCTCGAGGCGCGATCGGTGGCGACGCTGTTCCGCGGCTACGAGGTCATCATGGTCGGCCGCGACCCGCGGGACGCCATCTACATCACCAGCCGCGCGTGCGGCGTGTGCGGCGGCGTGCACTCGACCACCTCCGCCATGGCCATCGAGATGGCCATCGGCTGCGTGCCGCCGCCGCTCGGCGTGCTCGTGCGCAACCTCGCCCTCGCGCTGGAGTTCCTCTACGACCATCCCCTGCACCTGCACCTGCTGGCCGGCCCCGACTACTCGGCGGCCATGGTCGAGCCGACCAATCCCTCCCTGCTGGCGCGCGCGCGCACCACCGAGGCGCCCCACGCGGAGGTGCACGGCTTCCGCACCATGGGCGAGCTCATGGAGGACCTGAACCCGCTCAGCGGCAAGCTGTACCTGGAGGCGCTGCACATGACGCGCGTGGCCCGCGAGGCGTACGTGCTGATCTGCGGCAAGTACCCACACCCGCAGACGATCGTGCCCGGCGGCATGAGCTCCACGGTGACGCTCAGCGTGATGAACGAGATGTTCACGCGCCTCGCGCAGTTCTTCGACTACGGCAAGAAGCTCACCGCCATCTGGGACGACCTTGCCGACTTCTTCTACACGGCCAACCCGGCCTACCGGGACGTCGGGCGCCGCCGCGCGCACATGATCGACAGCGGGATCTTCGATCACCCCGACGGCTACGACGCGACGTACGCGAACGCCGCCGCCTGGGGCGACCGGCGCTGGGCCACCCCGGGCGTCATCGTCGACGGCGAGCTGGTGACCACGGACCTCCACCGGCTCAACATCGGGGTCGAGGAGTTCGTGGAGCACTCCTACTACGAGGAGTGGACGGGCAGCGGCCAGCGCCAGCGGTTCGCCACCGACCCCGCCGGTCATCCGCTCTCGCCGTATCATCCGTGGAACAAGGTCACCAAGCCGCGGCCGCAGGGGCAGAGCTGGAAGGAGAAGTACACCTGGGACACCGCGCCCCGCTGGGACCGCCAGGCGATGGAGGGTGGCGCGTACGCGCGCCTGTGGAACACCGCGGCGGCGCGCAAGCTGCCCACCAACGACTTCATCGAGTCCACGGGGACGTCGCTGAAGCTGCGCCTGCCGAAGGGCGCGCTGCCCGAGATGGAGATCGAGTGGAAGGTGCCGGAGGTGTGGAACGCCTTCGAGCGCAACCGGGGCCGCGCCTACTGCACGGCCTTCACGGCGCTGGTGGCCCTGAACAACTGGCGGATGGCCATGGACCGCCTCAAGCTCGGCGACACGCGGACCAGCACTCCGTTCGAGATCCCGAAGCGCGGCGAGCAGCTCGGCGTCGGCTTCTGGGGCGCCGGGCGCGGGTATCTCACGCACCACGTGGTCCTCGACCGCGGCGCGGTGGCCAACTACCAGATCCTGACGCCCTCCACCTGGAACGCCTCGCCGACCGACCGCTGGGGGCAGCCGGGCCCCTACGAGGAGGCGGTGCTCAACACGCCGCTGCTCGAGGAGACGGACGACCCGCGGCAGTTCAAGGGCATCGACGTCCTGCGAGCCATCCGCAGCTTCGATCCCTGCATGCCGTGCACGACCCACATCCACACCGACGCCGGCGTCATCACCCGCGAGGTGAACACCTGCGCCTGCGGCACGGACGACGAGAGCGGCTAGCGTGCGGGTCATCGTCGCCGGCGTCGGGTACCGCAACCTGCGCGATCACTCGCTCGGCGTCGAGGTGACCGATCGTCTTGCGGCGCGCGCGGGGGACGACGTGGTGGTGGAGGACCTGAGCTACAACCCCATCGCCGTCGTGCAGCGGCTGGAGGACGAGCCGCCCGCGCGGCGATTCGCCCGCGCGGTGGTGGTGGCCGCGGTGGAGCGCCCGGGCCGCGCGCCCGGCACCGTGGCCGCCTATCGGTGGGACGGGGCCCTGCCCGCCGACGAGGAAATCCACCGCGCCGTCACCGAGGCGGTGACCGGCGTCATCGCCCTCGACAACACCCTGGTGGTGACGCGCCACTTCGGCGCCCTCCCCGATGAGGTGGCGGTGGTGGAGGTGGAGCCGGCCGTGCACGAGTTCGGCGACACGCTCAGCGCGGAGGTGAGCGGGGCGCTCGGCGCCGTGTGCGATCTGGCGTGGACGCTGGCCACCGACGCCGAGGCCGCCGCGCGCCTGCCGCAGACGCCGCTCGGCGGCGCCGCGCTCGCGGGTGGCGCTCGCCGGTGAGCGAGACGCCCGACGTCCTCGAGGAGATGCAGCGGCTCATCGTCGAGCTGGAGTCGCATCCCGATCCCGCCGTCCGCGCGCGTGTCACCGCGCTCCTCCAGGGCATCGACGCCGTCCATCGCACGGCGCTCACGCACCTGGTGGGCGCCATCCACGCCATGGCCGGCGAGGCGTTCGTGAACCGGCTCGCCGGCGATCCGGCCATCCGCCTCCTCTTGATGTCCTACGACCTGCTGGCCGTGGATCGCCGGCTGCACGCCGAGGAAGCGCTCGACAGCGTGCGCGGGCACCTTCACGCGCACGGCATCGACGTGGAGCTCGCCGACGTGGTCGGCGGCGCCGTCTATGTCACGCTGCACGGGCTCGAGCGCAGTGGCGTGGCGCTCGACGCCGTCCGTCGAGATCTCGAGGAGGCGCTGCGGGGCGGGCTGGTGGGCTTCCAGGAGCTCGTGATCGGTGGCCGGCCCGAGGCCGCGGGCCCGCTGCTGCAGGTCGGTGGCCTGCGGCACCCGCAGCGCCCGGTGTACCGGCGGGTCTGCTCCGTCGCCGAGCTGCCGCCGGGCAGCGTGCGGAGCGTCGACGTCGACGGCCGCGCCATCCTCCTCGCCAACCTCGACGGCGAAGTTCACGCGGTGGCCAACCACTGCGGCGACACTCCGCTCCCGCTGCACTTCGGCACGCTGGAGGGCGCCGAGCTCCGCTGCAGCTGGCACGGCTGCCGCTACGACCTGCGCACCGGCCGGCGGAGCGGCGGGCCGGAGCGCCTGGCCGTCTTCCCGGTGGCGGTGGCGGACGACGAGGTGTCGGTGGCCGTCGGCGTCGAGCCGGACCCGGAGCGCTGACGATGCGCACGCTGGTGGCCGGCTTCGGCAACGTCCTGCGCGGCGACGACGGCTTCGGCGTGGAGGTCATCCGGCGGCTGCGCGAGAGCGGCCCGGTGGCGCCCGCGGTGGAGCTGATGGAGGTCGGCACCGCGGGCATCCGCCTCGCCCAGGAGCTGCTGACGCCGTACGATCGGCTCATCATCGTCGACGCCATGAGTCGCGGCGGCGCCCCGGGCACCCTCTACGTCAGCGAGGTGCAGGCGGTCGAGACGCCGGCCGAGGTCGATCTGCACCTGGCGGTCCCGTCGCGCGCGCTGGGGCTGGCCCAGGCGCTGGGCGCGCTCCCGCGCCAGGTGTTCATCGTCGGTTGCGAGCCGGCCGAGGTCGACGAGCTCACGACGGATCTCACGCCCGCCGTGCAGGCCGCGGTCGACGCCGCGCTGGAGCACGTCCGGCGACTCGTCGGTCGGGACGCCTCCGGCCCGCTCGACGCCCTCCGCCAGCGGGACGAGGTCCTCCAGGTGATGTTCTGGCTGCAGGGCGAGGGCTTCGGCCCGGACGTCGCCGTGGCCGACATCCTGCGATTCGTGGACGACGAGCGGGCCGTGCGCGCGACGCTCGACCACCTGGTGGACGGCGGCCAGCTCGAGCCGGTGAACGCGGGCGACGGCCCCGCGCGCTACCGGCTCACCGCCGACGGGCTGCGCGAGGGTCGCCGGCGCTTCCTCGACGAGTTCGAGCCCTACCTGGCGCGGCACGCTCACGGCGAGTGCGGAACGGCCGACTGCGATTGCCGCCAGGGTGGCGAATGTCGAAGCGCGGGATGACGGCCACGGCCTGCGGCTGCGGCGCCGCGCTCGCCGACGGCGATTGCTTGTGTCCCGCCACCCCGCTGGCGAGGCTGATCGGCCGCCGCTACGCGCTGGGGCTGCTGAGCGTCATCGCCAACCGAGGCACCGTGCGCTTCACGGAGCTGCGCAGCCGCCTGGGCGACGTCAGCACCTCCACCCTGGCCGCGCGCCTCAGCGACCTCGAGGAGGCGCGGCTGATCGCCCGGACCGTGCTTCCCGACACGCCGCCGCGCGTGGAGTACTCGCTCACGCCGCGCGGGCGTGAGCTCTGCGCCATCCTCACCGCCTTCCTGCGCCGCGGCCGCTGAGTCCCCCGCTCTCGCGTTGCACGGGGACGCCACCTCGGCGATACTTCGATTCCCCGAAGCTCCTTCGGTGAACCGAACCAGCGGCCCACGCGGCGAGTGGAGGCGGACATGACGCGGCTCTTACGCCCGACCGCGTTGCTCAATCTGGCCCTGCTGCTCGTGATCCCGACAACCGTGGGCGCCCAGACCGCGCCTGCGCGCGGCGGCACGCTGGTGGTGGCCATCTCGGCCGATCCCGGCCACCTGAACCCCGCCATCACCACGAGCGGTGCCACGCACGCGGCCGCCGAGCTGCTCTACAACGGCCTCCTCGGGCGCGACGAGCGCGGCGAACCCACGCCGGAGCTCGCCGAGAGCTGGACGATCGAGCAGAACGGCGCCGCCTACCACTTCCGCCTGCGCCCGGACGTGCGCTGGCACGACGGCACGCCCTTCACGTCCGCCGACGTCAAGTTCACCTTCGAGGAGGTCCTGCTGAAGCTCCACGCGCGCACGCGCGCCTCGATGAGCGGCGTGCTGGCCGGCATCGACACGCCGGACATCCGGACGGTCGTGTTCCGTTTCAAGCAGCCGTACGCGCCGCTGCTCCTGCAGCTGGACGCCACCGAGGCGCCGATCATCCCGCGGCACGTGTACCAGGGCAGCGACCCGCAGACCAACCCCGCCAACCTGCAGCCGGTCGGCACCGGCCCGTTCCGGTTCGTTTCCTATCGCAAGGGCGCCGAGATCCGGCTGGCGCGCAATCCCACGTACTTCAAGCCGGGGCTGCCGCACCTGGACGCCATCGTCATGCGGGTCATTCCCGCCGCGGGCACGCAGGTGCTCGCCCTGGAAAACGGGGAGGTGGATTTCCTGTGGGCCGTGCCCGGGCCGGACCAGAGCCGGCTGCGGACCGATGCGCGGTTCCGCCTGGCGCAGACGTCCTACCACCCCGGCGGCTCCAATTGCATCATGACCGTCGGCTTCAACCTCCAGCGCCCACTGCTGACGGACGTGCGCGTGCGTCGCGCCATCGGCCACGCGCTCGACCGCGAGGCGTTTCTGCGTCAGGTGCTCTTCGGCGAGGGCCGCGTGGCGGCCGCGCCGATCTCCAGCGAGCTGGCGTGGGCGCACGCCGCGGGCCTGGCCATGCCGGCCTTCGACCGCGCCGAGGCCGAGCGGCTGCTGGACGCGGCCGGCTGGAAGAAAGAAGGCGAGGCGACGCGGGTGGCGCGCGGGGTGGCCGGCGTGGCCGACGGCGCGCGGCTGGCGATCGATTTCCTGCACTTCCCCGCGTTCTCGAAGTACGGCGAGCTGATGCGCCAGCACCTGGGCGCAGTCGGCATCGACGTCACTCCGCGCCCGCTCGAGCCGGCCGTCTTCGCGCCCACGGTGTTCAAGGACCGGAGCTTCGACACCAACGTGATCTCCTACTGCAACGGCCCGGATCCGGAGATCGGCGTCCGCCGGATGTACCACTCCTCGCAGATCGGCCCGGCCCCGTTCACCAACGCGGCCGCCTACCGCAATGACCGCGTCGACGCGCTGTTCGACCAGGCCGGCCGCACGGTCGAGCGGGATCGGCGCTCGGCGCTGTACCGCCAGATCCAGGAGATCGTCGTGCAGGATCTGCCCTACTTCTGGCTCGTGGAGACGCCGACCACGCGCGCGTGGGCCGCTCGCTGCGACGGCTTCCGCCCGTGGACGGGGCTGTTCGCGGAGGCCGCATCGTGTAAGCCCTGACGGGCATGAGCCCCCGTTACCTGCTGCGGCGGCTCGCGCACGTCGTCCCCGCCGTGGCCGGGATCCTGGTGGTGGCGTTCGTCGTCATCCAGGCGGCGCCGGGCGACCCGGTCCTGGCGCTGGCGGGACAGCACGGCGACGCCGCCTACCACGCGTTCATCCGGCAGAAGTTCGGGCTCGACCGTCCCGTCCTCGAGCAGCTCCTCGTGTACGCAGGCAACGTGATCCGCGGCGACCTGGGGCACTCCTGGGTGCACGGCCGCCCGGTGGCGAGCCTCGTCGCCGAGCGGCTCCCGGCGACCCTCCTGCTCATGACGACCGCCCTCGTGCTGTCGAGTCTCGCCGGCGTGCTCCTCGGCGTGGCCGCCGCCCGGCGCGCCGACCGCCCGACCGACCTCGGCGTCCGCCTGGCCGCATTGGTCGGGTACGCCACGCCGTCATTCTGGCTGGCCCAGCTGGCCGCTCTGACGCTCGCGCTCGGCACGGGCCTCTTTCCCGTGCAGGGCATCTCGGATGCGCGGCGAGCGTGGACGGGATGGCGCCACGCGCTCGACGTCCTCCATCACCTGGCGCTGCCGGCGCTGGTGCTGGCCGCCAACGAGCTGGCGCTCACCGCGCGGCTCGTCCGCGCGGGCGTGGTGGACGCGCTCGGCGCCGAATACATCCGCACGGCGCGGGCCAAGGGCCTTCCCGAGCGGGCGGTCGTCCGCCATGCGCTCCGCAACGCGCTCCTGCCGGTGGTCACCGTCATCGGTGGCCGGGTGGGAATGCTGTTCACCGGCGCCGTCCTCGTGGAGACGGTGTTCGCGTGGCCGGGCCTCGGGCAGCTCCTGCTGTCCTCCGTCCAGACGCGCGACACGCCGGTGCTGCTCGGACTGTTCCTCCTGGTCTCGGGGGCGGTCGTGGTCACGAACCTCCTGACGGACGTGGCCTACGCGTGGCTCGATCCGCGCATCCGCTATGAGTGAGATTCTCCGTACGCCGGCCGGGCTCGCGGGCGGCGCGCTGACGGTGGCGCTCCTCCTCCTCGCCGCCCTGGCGCCCGTGCTGGCCCCGGCGGACCCGTTCGCCTCCGTCGGCGCCCCGCTCATGCCGCCGTCGTGGAGCCACGCCCTCGGCACCGACGATCTCGGACGCGACGTCTACTCCGCCATCCTGCACGGGACACGGACGTCGCTGGTCGTGGCCCTCGGCGTCGTGGCCATCGCCGCCACGCTCGGCGTCTTCGTGGGTGCGGTGGCGGGCTTCCGCGGCGGCAGCGTCGACGAGCTGCTGATGCGCGGCACGGAGGCCGTCCAGATCATGCCGCGCTTCTTCCTCGCCGTCATCGTCGTCGCGCTGTTCGGGCCGGGGCTCGACCGCGTGGTGCTCGTGCTCGGGCTCACCACCTGGCCGGCCATCGCCCGCGTCGTTCGCGCCGAGACGCTCTCGCTGGCGCGGCGCGAGTTCGTGGACGCGGCCCACGCCCTGGGCGCCACCACGGGGCGCGTCGTCGTTCGCCACGTGCTGCCGAACGCCCTGCCGACGGCGCTGGTGGTGATCTCGCTCAACGCGGCCAGCGTCATCCTGCTCGAGGCGGGGCTGGGGTTCATCGGCCTCGGCGACCCGCGCGCCATGAGCCTCGGCTACCTCGCGAGCAACGCCCAGCGCTTCCTTCGCGTGGCGTGGTGGATGGCGGTGTTCCCGGGCGCAGCCATCGCACTGGCCGTGCTCGCGCTCAACCTCCTCGGCGACGCCCTCGGCGATCTCGCGAATCCGCGGCGACCTTCCCGCGGCCGTCCCGCGTGAGCACTACCGGCCGGCGGCCAGCACGCCGTCGGCGAGACGTCGGATGGCGGCGACGCTCGGCGCCGCCGGTCGATAGTCGATGAGCGCGGCGCCGTGCTCGTCGGCCGCCTGCACGGCGTCGTCGAACGGCACCACGCCCTCCACCACGAGCCCGTGCCGGTCGGCGAACTCGCGCACGGCGGCCTCGTCGCGCGGGGTGCGGACCTTGTTGGCCACCATGCCGATGCGCCTGATGCCGAGGTCGCGGGCCAGCGCGAACGACCGGCTGGCCGTCTCCAGCGACTTGAAGTAGGGCTCGCCGACGATCAGCAGCGTGTCGACGTGGCGCGCCGTGCCGCGGCTCAGGTGCTCGAGCCCCGCTTCCAGATCGACGATCGTCGTCCGAGCTGTCTCGGCCACGAGCCCGTTGAGCACGCCACGCACGGTGGCATGCGCCCGGCAGAGTCAGCCGGAGCCTCCGTGGTGCGGCTGTCCCATGATGAGCAATGTGAGGTTGTCCCGCACGGCGACGCCGAAGCGGTCGATGAAGTCCTCGGCCGGCACGCTGAGCTCGAGGCGCTTCGCCCCCTCGGCGTCGGCACGCTCCTCCAGCAGGTCCCGCGGGAGTGCGGGCACGCCGGCCACG
>DASUPA010000214.1:0-4779 GCA_036276335.1 Candidatus Methylomirabilota bacterium
AGTGTCGAGCGGCTTCACGAAGTAGGCGTCGAAGGCGAGGGCGTGGTCGCGCTGGCGGAGGAAGTCGTCCACATAGGCGGTGACGGCGACCGCCGGAATGGTCGCGCGGTCGCCGGGCTGGGCCCGCAGCCACCGGACGAACTCCACGCCCGTCTCGCGCGGCAGCTGGAAGTCGCACACGATGAGGGACGGCAGTCGCACGTCCAGCCGCGCCCGCGCGTGCGCGGTGGACCACGCGGTCCAGACCTCGGCGCCGCAGAACTGGAGCAGCTCGCTCAGGAAGTCGAGGCTGTCCTGGTGATCGTCGACGACCAGGATCGCCTTGCCGGTGAAATCGGGATACCCGAAGCGCTCCGGGGTCGGAGTCATAGCAACCACGGTACCAGCCTGCCACGACCGTCACCCCCGCAAACCTACGTAGATGTACGAGGTCGGGCCCACGTGGTGGGCAAACATTTCCCGACAGTCGGCAGGGCCGCTTCAGGCCCGGCGCTAGATGACCCCCCTGGACCGCAGCGCCGCCAGCTCGTCGCGCCCGAGCCCGAGACGGTCGCCGTACACCTCCTCGTTGTCCTGCCCGACGGCCAGCGGCCCGGCGTGGCGGACGGCGCCCGGCGTGACGGTGAGCCGCGGCACGACGCCCGCCATGTGGAGCACGCCGCCGAGCGGGCTCGGCACCTCCAGCACGTTGCGGCGGGCGCGGACCTGAGCATCCTCGAAGATGTCGCGGATGCTCGCCACGCGCGAGCACGGCACCTCGGCGGCGTCGAGCTGTGCCAGCGCGGCGGCGGCGTCGAGCGCGCCCACCCAGCGCGCGACGGCGGCGTCGACGTCCTCGCGATGCCGCAGGCGCGCGGTCATCGTGGGGTAGCGCTCCACGAGCTCTGGCGCCCCCATCGCCTTCACGGCCAGGCGCTCGAACATGCGGTCGTTGGTGCAGGCGATCGCGATCCACGCGCCGTCCGCCGAGCGGTAGTGGTCGTGCGGCACGACGTATTCGGTTCCGGACCCCAGCCGCTCGCGCACGTAGCCGGTGGCGCCGTAGACGGGAATCAGCTCGTCGAGCATGCGCAGCATCGGCTCGTAGAGCCCGACGTCGACCACCTGGCCCTCGCCCGTGCGCTCGCGATGGCGGAGGGCCGCGAGCGCGCCGAACGCGCCGAAGACGCCGGCGAGATAGTCGGGAATCGTCGGCGTCCCGGGGCTGACCGGCGGACGGTCGGGGTGACCCGAGAGGTACGCGGCGCCGCTGACCGCGGCCGCGATGCGCCCGAAGCCGGGCCGCTCGCGCGCCGGCCCCGTCTGGCCGAACGCGGAGATCCGCACCATCACCAGCCCGGGGTTCACCGCGGAGAGCTCGGCCCAGCCGAGCCCCCACCGCTCCATCGTGCCGGGCCGGAAGTTCTCGGCCAGCACGTCGGCGGACGCCACCAGCCGCTTCAGCAGCGCCTGCCCCTCCGGCACGCGCAGGTTGCAGGTGATCGATTTCTTGTTGCGCGACTCGACGAGCCACCAGTCGGGCTGGCCGGCGGCGGCGCGGCGGCCCAGCCGCCGGAGGTCGTCGCCGCTCCCCGGCTGCTCGACCTTGACGACGGTCGCGCCGAACTCGCCGAGGAGCGTGCAGCAGAACGGCGCCGCCACGAAGGTGGCGCAGTCGAGGACGGTGAGCCCGTCGAGCGCCTGCACTAGGACGCCTTCGCCGCGTCGACCCACGCCTGCCACTCGTCGGGCGCGAGGCCGACGGTCACCTTGCCGCCGTTGCGGACGAGCGGCGTGCGCAGCAGGCGGGGCTCCGTCAGGGCGCGCTCGAGCAGCCGCTCCGGCGAGTCCAGCGCCACCCGCAGCCCCAGCGCCCGGTAGCGGGCTCCCTCCTTGTCGATGAGGGCGCCGGCGCCGAAGCGCTCGGCGAAGCGGCGCAGCTCGCCCTTCGAGGCCGGGCGCTCCTTCAGGTCGACGTAGTGCACCGCGATCCGCCGCTCGGCGAAGAAGCGCTGCGCCTTGCGCGTGTCCTGGCAGTCGTTGAAGCCGAAGATCTGCACGGTCACGCCGGCGGCTCCGCCGGCCTCGACGCGCGGGCCCGCCGCACGGCCCCCTGGAGCTCGTCGTACACGCTCATCGGGACCGGAGGGTGGCCCAGCGGGTTGGCGCGCCCGGAGCGCTCGCCGTGATAGTCCGAGCCGCCGGTGGCGACGAGGCCGTGCTCCCGGCAGAGCGCCTTGTAGTGGGCCGTCTGCGCGGCGGAGTGCTCGGCGTAGTAGGTCTCGATGCCCATGAGGCCGGCCGCGACCATGTCGGGCACCATCTCGTCGCGCTCCGCGAGCCCGGGATGGGCGAACACCGGCACGCCGCCCGCGCGGCGAATGATCGCGATCGCCTCCAGCGGCGTCAGCCGCCGGCGGGGGACGTGGGCGGGGCCGCTGGCGTGCAGCCACTTGTCGAACGCCTCGCGCACCGAGGCGACGTAGCCGCGCTGCACCATGACCTGCGCGACGTGCGGCCGGCCGGCGGAGCCCTCCTTCACGATCGCGAACACCTCGGCCGGGTCGATCGGCATGCCGAGCTCGGCCAGCCGCGCGGCGATGCGGTGCACGCGGGCCACGCGCTCGGCACGCTGCTCGCGCAGGAACGCCTGGAACCACGGCGCCTCGTGGTCCACCGCGTAGCCCAGCACGTGCACCTCCGCGCCCGGCACGTCGCAGTTGATCTCGAGCCCGGGCACGATCGTGAGCGGCGGGTGCCGCGCCGCCTCGTCCAGCGCCTCGGGCAGCCCCTCGGTGGAGTCGTGGTCGGTGACGGCCAGCACGCGCACGCCGCGCCGTACCGCCGCCCGCACGAGCTCCCGCGGCGACAGCGTGCCGTCCGACGCGGTGGTGTGGGTGTGCAGGTCGACGCCGCCGGTCATCGCTCCGTCGTGAGGTACGTCAGGAGCGTTCGCACCGCGGCGCCGGTGGCGCCCTTCGGACCGAGCGGCGTGTCCTTCTCGACGAACGCGGGACCGGCGATGTCGAGGTGCGCCCACGACCGCTCCCCCGCGAACTCCTTCAGGAACAGGCCGGCCGTGATGGCGCCGCCCCCGCGCGGCCCGACGTTGTTCAGATCGGCGACGTCGCTCTTGAGATGCTCGCGGTACTCATCGATGAGCGGCAGCTGCCAGACGCGCTCCCCCGCCCGCTCGCCGGCGGCGAGGAGCCGGTCGGCGAGCGACTGGTCGTTGGCGAGGAGCCCGGAGCAGAGCGGCCCCAGGGCCACCACGCAGGCGCCGGTGAGGGTCGCCATGTCGATGATCTCGTCGGCGCGGACCTTGTCGCCCGCGTAGCAGATGGCGTCGGCCAGGGTCAGCCGCCCCTCGGCGTCGGTGTTGCCGATCTCGATCGTCGTGCCGTTCATCGCCCGCAGCACGTCGCCGGGACGGATGGCCGAGCCCGACGGCATGTTCTCGGTGGCCGCGATCAGCCCGTGAACCTCGGCCGACGGCTTCAGCGCCGGCAGCGCGCGCATGATGGCGAGGACGGCAGCGGCGCCGGACATGTCGTCCTTCATGCGCAGCATGCCCTCCGCGCTCTTGAGGTCGAGCCCGCCGGAGTCGAAGGTGATCCCCTTGCCGATGATCGCCACCCGGCGCCCCCGCTTGCCCGCCGGCGTGTACGTCAGGTGGATGAACTTCGGCGGCTGCGCCGTGCCGGCGGCGACCCCGAGAAACGCGCCCATGCCCAGCTTCTCGCACTCCGCGCGGTCGAGGACGGTCAGCCGCAGCCGGGGGTCGCGGGCGATCTGGCCGGCGACCGTGGCGAGGTGCGTGGGGTGCACGTCGTTGGCGGGGCTGTTGACGAGGTCGCGCGCGAAGCAGGTCGCCTCCGCGAAGATCTCGCCCGTCCGGGCCCCGGCCGCCACATCGGCGCGCCGCTGGCCGTCCGTCTCCACGAGGCGCAGCTCCTCCACGCGCTTCTCCGTCTTCTCGCGCTTGTAGCGGTCGAAGGTGTACGCGCCGAGGATGGCGCCCTCCGTCACCGCGTGCGCGCGCGCCCGGACGGAGAGGCGGTCGCCGAGGATCTCCACGGCCACCACGCGGGCGCCGAGCTCGCGGGCCCGGCGCAGGCCGGCGGAGGCGGCCCGCCGGACGGCCTCGAGCGTCAGCTCCGCCCGCTTGCCGAGGCCCACGACGACCACGCGCCGGGCCGGCAGCCGCCCGCCGGTGTGCACGTGCGTCACCTGCCCGGGCTTGGCCTGGAAGCGCTCGGCGCCGAGCACGTCCGCCAGCTGCCCGCCCAGCGGGCGATCGAGGCCGGCCACGGCGGCGCGGAGCTTCGGCTCCTCCGCGTAGAGCCCGACCACGAGCGCGTCCGCCTCGACGGAGGCCAGCGGGGCGACCGCGACGGTCACCTTCATGCGACGCCTCCGCCGGCCAGCGCCGCCGCGCGCTTGATCATGTCCGCGAGCCCCTCGGTGATCGGCAGCCGCTCCACCTCGTCGATCGTCACCCAGCGCACCTCCGCCGCGTCGCTGCCGGCCGTGATCGTGTCGTTCGACTGCGGATAGGCGAGATAGTCCACCAGCACCCAATGATAGCGGACGCGACCGTCGGCATCGCGGGTGACGCGGTCGAGGACGCCGACGAGCCCCGCGATGCGCACGTCGAGCCCGGTCTCCTCCTCGACCTCCCGGCGGGCGGCGTCGACGGTGGTCTCGCCCAGCTCCACGAGCCCGCCCGGCACGCTCCAGAGTCCCAGCGCCGGCGCCCGGCCCCGCCTCACCAGCAGGACGCGCCCCTCGTGGAGGACG
>DASUPA010000215.1:0-5465 GCA_036276335.1 Candidatus Methylomirabilota bacterium
GACGAGATGGTCGAGCGTCGCCTCCTCGAGGGAGACGCCGGCGTGCTTGGTGTAGACGACGCCGTGCTCGTGGCCGGGGTGGGGGACGCGGATCGCCAGGTTGCCCAGCGAGTTGTGGACGTAGCCGCGCCGGACGAGCCGCGCGGCGTACGTCAGGAACAGGGCGCCGACCGAGTCGTCGAACATGCCGGTCTCCTCTTCAGCCCCCTCACCCTCACCGTACTATGACGACCCCTCGTTCGCGACATTTCGCGGAAGCCGGCGGGTCCCGCGACATGGTGTTTGACAACGTCCGGACCCTCGTGGAACGATGCGCGCGGCGTTTCACCTCTCACCTGAGGAGGCAGCACATGATGAAGCGGACGGTGATCGGACTGGTGGCCGCGGTCTTCGCGCTCGGCGTGACGACGGCGGCGTTCGCGCAGACGTCGGCCCCGGCGACGTCGGGCGGGACGATGGAGAAGAAGGCGGACGAGCCGGGCGCGAAGGCGGAGAAGAAGAAGGCCGCCAAGAAGACGACCAAGAAGCAGGCGAAGGCCGAGAAGAAGATGGAGAAGCCCGCCGAAGAGAAGAAGTAGGCGGTTCGGGGTCCGCCGGCGCCTGCTACAGGTGCCGGCGGACCGGGTTTCGCCGGCCGGCAGCCGATCCGGCCGAAGATCGAGGGCCCGGACCGGGTCGCGTCGTATCATCGTCGAATGGAAGAGTCCGAGACGGCGCGCGCGCTCGTCGTCGACGACGACCCCCGTATCCGCCCGTTCCTCTGCGCCGCGCTGGAGACCGCCGGCTTCGCGGTGACGGCGACGGCGAGCGGCGAGGAGGCCCTCCGGCTCGCGGGCGCCCGCCCGGACCTGATCGTGCTCGACGTCGAGCTTCCCGACCTCTCTGGACGCGAGGTCTGCCGGCGACTGAAGGCCGCGCCGGAGACGGCCACGGTGCCGATCCTCATGCTGTCGGGCGTCTTCGTCGATCCGGCGGACCGCAGCCAGGCGCTGGAGGACGGCTCGGACGCCTATCTGACCAAGCCCGTCACCGTGCGCGAGCTCGCGGCCACTGCGCGCGCCTTGCTGCGCCTCGTCCGCGCCGAGCGGCGCAGCCGCGAGTACGAGAGCACGGAGGCGGCGCTGCGCCGCCGCGTCGCCCAGACCAAGTTCATGCTGGACGTGGCGCGGGCGATCACGTCCTCGCTGGACGTGCAGCCGCTGCTCGAGCGGATCGTGGACCAGGCCTCGCTCCTGCTCGGTGCCTCGCGGGTGTCGCTGGCGCTGCTGGAGCGGACGCACCCGACCCCCGTCATCCGGTTCGCGGCCGCGCGCGGACTGAGCCGTCGCTTCACCGAGGAGCTCCGGCCGCTGCACTGGCGGGACGGCACGACGCCGACGGCGATCCACGAGCGGCGGCCGGTCTGGTCGGCCGACCTCCTCGAGGACCCCGAGTTCGACCTGTCGCCGACGACGCGGGCCACCGTCGAGGCCGAGGGCTATCGCGCGGTCCTGTCGGTGCCGCTGCTGGCACGCGATCGCCCCCTCGGCGCGCTCGCGCTGTACCGCGACGAGCCCGGCCCGTTCTCCGAGGACGAGATCGACGTCATGCAGCTGTTCGCCGCCCAGGCGGCCATCGCGGTCGAGAACGCCGCGCTCTACCGGCGGGCCCAGTCGAGGGCCGAGAAGCTGACCACGCTCAGCACGCTGACGCGCCTCATCACGTCGGCCGCCTCCAGCCACGAGGTCTTCGGCGCCGTGGCCGAGGCCGCCGCCCGCCTGCTGGACGCGCGAAGCAGCCAGGTGTGGGTGGACGATCCGGCCGCCGGGCTGCTGCGCGCGCAGGGCAGCTACACCGTCGATCCGATCCTCCAGGCCGCCGTGCGCCTCACCGAGATCCCGCACGGCTCCGGCGTCACCGCTCAGGTCTACGCCTCGCGGGAGGCGGTGTTCGTCCCCGACCTGCGCCGCGAGCCGCGCTGGCTCAACCGGGAGCTGCTCCGGCTGACGGACGTGCGCTTCTACGCGGGCATCCCCCTGGTGGCCGGCGACCACGTGGTCGGCGTGCTGTCGCTGCTCTTCGACGCGCGTGACGAGTTCACCGACGAGGAAAAGGAGCTGGCGCGGATGCTGGCCGACCAGGCCGCCATCGCCATCCGCCAGGCGCAGCTCTACGCAGAGGCGGACCGGCGGCGCCAGGACGCCGAGCGGATGGCGGAGAACCTCGAGCGCAGCCAGAGCTCGCTCGTGAAGACGGAGCGGCTGCGCGCGCTCGGCGAGATGGCGGCCGGCGTCGCCCACGACTTCAACAACCTCCTCTCCGTCATCCTCGGCCGGGCCGAGCTCATGCTGCGCCGCGTGCGCGAGGCCGACACGGCGCGCGACCTCGAGGCCGTCCGCCGCGCCGCCCAGGACGGCGCCGACACCGTCCGCCGGATCCAGGAGTTCACGCGCACGCGGCGGACGCGGGCGTTCGAGCGCGTGGAGCTCGGCCACGTGGTGCGCGAGGTTGTCGAGCTGACACGTCCGCGGTGGGAGCTGGAGGCGCAGGCCAAGGGGGTGACGTACGCGTTCACCGTCGAGGGCGACGCGCCGCCGGTGGCGGGCCGGCCGGAGGAGCTGCGCGAGGTGCTCACGAACCTCGTCACCAACGCCGTCGACGCCATGCCGGCCGGCGGGGCATGCCACGTGCGCCTCGGGACCGAGGGCGAGTGGGCGGTCATGTCGGTCACCGACACCGGCGTCGGCATGCCGGAGGAGATGCGCCGCCGCGTCTTCGAGCCGTTCTTCACCTCGAAGGGACCGCGCGGCACCGGGCTGGGGCTCGCCGTCTCCTGGGGCATCGTGACGCGGCACGGCGGGACCATCGAGGTGGACAGCGCGCCGGGGCACGGGACGACGTTCCGGATCCGGCTTCCCATCCCGGTCACGCTGCCCGACGTCGTCGTCGGCGTGCCGGTCGCCGTCGCGCCGCGTGCGGCGCGGCTGCTGGTCATCGAGGACGAGCCCGAGGTGCAGTCGGTGCTGGCCGACATGCTGCGCGAGGCCGGCTACGGCGTGGTCGTCGCCAAGGACGGGGTGGAGGGGCTCGACCGCTGCGAGCGTGAGGAGGTCGACCTCGTGCTCAGCGACATCTCGATGCCCGGGATCTCGGGGTGGGACGTGGCGGCGCGCCTGCGCGCGCGGCGCCCGCACATTCCCATCGGCTTCGTGACGGGCTGGGGCGACCAGCTCGATCCGGAGCGCCTGGCGCGGGCCGGCGTCGACTTCGTCGTGGCCAAGCCGTTCCAGGCCCAGGACCTGCTCCGCCACGTCGCCCAGGTCGTCATGCGGCCGGCGCGCGGAGGGCGCTGAGCGCGCTCAGCGCCGCTTCTTCCGCTCCCGGAGGTCGAGCACGTCGGGCTGCCGGCGTGGATCCGCGCCCCGCGGAAAGATCTGCGTCTTCTGGATCTTCTGCGTGCCGGTCGTGGGCAGCGAGGGCAGGAAGAGCATCCAGCCCGGCGCCTTGAAGTACGCCAGGCGCTCCATGCACCACTCGAAGAGGCGCTCGGCGAGGAGGGCGTCCGGCGCCACGCCCGGCATGGGGACCACGCACGCCATCACCTCTTCCTCGCGCACCTCGTCCGGCACCGCCAGCACCGCGACCTGCGCCACCGCGTCGTGCGCCTGGAGCACCGCCTCGACCTCGGCGGCCGCGACGTTCTCGCCGGAGCGGCGGATGATGTTCTTCTTCCGGTCGACGAAGTACAGCATGCCGTCGGCGTCCTGCCGCACGACGTCGCCGGTGTGGAACCAGCCGCCGCGCCAGGCCTCCTCCGTGGCCTGCTCGTCCCTGAGGTAGCCGGCGAAGAAGCCGTGACGCGGGCCCTCGGGCCCGCCCCAGCGCACGAGGAGCTCGCCCTCGGCGCCCCGCGGGACCTCGCGGTCCTGCTCGTCCACCACTCGGGCCTCCAGCCCGCCGAAGGGGCGGCCGAACGCGCGCGTGTGGATCATCCGCGGCTCGCGGTTCACCAGCGTCACGCGGCCGGTCTCCGTCATGCCCCACGCCTCCAGCAGCGGGAACCCGAAGCGCTTTTCGAACGCCTCGTGGAGCTCCGGGTCCACGCCGGCGCCGACGCCGAACTTCACGCGGTGCTGGCGCTCCTCGGGCGTCACCGGCTGGTTCAGCAGCAGCGGCGGCACCACGCCCAGGTAGTGGACGATGGTCGCGCGGCTCGCCACCACGTCCTTCCACCACCGCGTCGGGCTGAAGCGCTCGGGCAGCACGAGGCAGTTCGCGGTCAGCATGACGCACGTCGCGGTGAGGGCCTGGCAGTTCATGTGGAAGAGCGGCAGCGGGTTCAGGATGCGCTCGCGGCCCCGCTCGATCGTGCAGAGTCCGCCCAGGTCGCGATACCAGGCGCCGGAGTTCAGGTAGTAGAAGTTCGTGAGGATGCAGCCCTTGGGGCGTCCGGTGGTGCCGGAGGTGTAGAGGAGGCTGCACTCGCTGCCGAGGCCGGGCGCGCCGCCGCGGGGCGCCACTCGCGGCATCGGCAGCGTGTCCGGCCAGCGTCCGGCGTCGACGACGGGCAGCGCCCGCTCGCGCGCGCGGGCCACCGCCTCCAGGTCGGCCACGCGGGAGGAGACCACGACCGCGAGGTCGGCGTCCGAGTGCTCCATCTGGTAGAGCATCTCGTCGTGGCGATGGTCGGGGTTGATGGGCACGATGCTGCAGCCGAGCGCGTTCAGCGCGAGGTAGTGGAAGAAGAACTCCGGGCGGTTCTCGAGCAGGAGCGCGACCCGGTGGCCGTGGCCGAACCCGGCGTCCCGGTAGGCGGCGCGGAGGCGCTCGACCTCGGCGCGCGCGGCAGCGTACGTGAACTCCACCCCCTCGGGGTGATAGGCGCGGCCGGGTGCCGGCGGCGCGCACAGGAATGCGTGATCGCCCGCCACCGACGCGGTGGCGCTGAACGCCTGGTACACGCTGGTCATGGGGCGCCATGATAGCGCGGACACCGGCGGGCGCTCGCGGCTTGCGCGGCGGCCGGGCTGGCGCTACTGCTGGGCCCGTGACAGGGGCAAGGAGGGTGAGATGGCGGCGTACGTGATCCCAAGCGTGGACGTGCAGGACGCGGCGGTGTTCGAGGAGTCGCAGGCGGACTGTCGCCAGCCCAAGGCGCTCCGCGTGAAGAGCGCGTTGACGGACGCGGCGCTGGTCGAAGGAGTCTGACGTCTACTACGAGCGCCACGGTCGCCGCGATCGCGGCGCCCCCGCCGTCGTGTTCCTGCACGGTCTCGGCTCGTCCGCCGACGACTGGAGCCAGCAGGTGCCGGCGGTGGCGGCGGACTACCGCGTGCTCCTCGTCGACCGGCCCGGGCACGGCCGCTCCGCGCTGCCGCGCGGGCGGCTGACGGTCGGACGGATGGCGGCGGCCCTGGAAGCGCTCCTCCTCGACGCGGGCGAGGAGCCCGCGCACGTGGTCGGCCTCTCGCTCGGCGGCTGCGTCG
>DASUPA010000216.1:0-2210 GCA_036276335.1 Candidatus Methylomirabilota bacterium
GTGGACGCGCTCAAGGAGCAGATCTTCCGGGAGCTGCTGACCTTCATGATGGAGGACGCCCGCACCATCCCGCGCGCCATCCGCCTGATTTTGATCTCGCGGTTCCTCGAGCGGGTGGCGGACCACGCGACCAACATCGCGGAGATGGTCGTCTACATGGTCGAGTCCAAGATGGTGCGGCACACCCTTGCCTGACCTACCACCGCCGGCGGCTGCGTGACGGGCGCGCCCTCTTCGTTGCCAGGCTTGGATGTCGGCGGCCGCGCGGTACACTGAGCTCGTGGCCGAACGTCGATACTCACTCCAGAACGAGGACGCCAATCGCCTGATCGCCGAGCTGGTCGATGCCGCCGGCGTGCCGCCCGAGCGACGGGGCTACTTCCAGCACCTCCTCACCACGGTCATGAAGCTCCACGAGGACGGCGCCCTCACCGGCGACCTCAAGATCACCAACACGGCGCTCAAGGAGCTCCGTTACTCCTACAAGGTCTTCGCGCCGTACCGTGACGTGCGGAAGGTGACGGTCTTCGGCTCGGCCCGGACGCTGCCGACGGCGTCGGCGGCCATGGCCGCGCTCACCTTCGGCCGGCGCATGGTCGACGAGGGCTGGATGGTCATCACCGGCGCCGGCGCCGGCATCATGGGCGCTGCGCAGGAGGGCGCCGGGGGCGAGCGCAGCTTCGGGCTGAACATCCGGCTGCCCTTCGAGCAGGAAGCGAACCCGTGGATCGCGGCCGACCCGAAGCTCATCACGTTCAAGTACTTCTTCACCCGCAAGCTCTTCCTGGTGAAGGAGGCGAACGGCGTCGCGCTGTTCCCGGGCGGCTTCGGGACGATGGACGAGGTGTTCGAGGTCATGACGCTGATGCAGACGGGCAAGGCGACCATCATCCCGGTGGTGCTGGTCGAGACCGACCACACGCCGTACTGGCGGCGCTGGGACACGTTCATCCGCAGCACGCTCGCCGAGCAGCGGCTCATCGACCCCGACGACGCGTCGTTCTATCGCATCGTCGACACGGTCGACGACGCCGTCCGCGAGCTGACGTCGTTCTACCGCGTCTACCACTCCGCCCGCATCGTGGGCGACGTCCTCGTCTTTCGCCTCAACCACGCGCTCGGTGAGCACGACCTGGCCCGGATCCAGCAGCGGTTCGAGGACATCCTGAAGGGGCCGGTCGATCACGCGGACGGGCCGCTGCCCGGGGAGCAGAACGAGCACCCGGACCGGCCGCGCCTGATACTGCCCTTCAACCGCTCGTCCTACGCGCGCCTGCGGCAGCTCATCGACTTCATCAACACGCTGTAGGCTCCGGGCGGCGCCGGAACAGCTCGGGGTACGTCACGACGAGGCCGCGCTCGTCCACCTCGATCTCCTGCGTGAAGGTGCCGTCGACGGCCTCGTACCGGTAGCGCCGGAGCGGCGTCAGGCACGTGTAGCGCTGGCGGTCGATCTCCACGGTCAGGGCAGGGGCGCGGACGTACACCACCGCGATCTCGGCGGCGGCGCCGGCGGCAAGGCCCAGGCGCCGGATCGGGAGGGTGTTGGTGAACGGCGTGATGGGCAGGTCCACGTCGACGGCGCCCGCGAGCGCCGGCAGGGCCGCGCCGTCGCCGTCGGTCCAGCGGCCGAGTCCGTCGCCGCGCAGACGGAGCGTCCGGTCCTCCCCGATGACCTCGAGGTCCAGCTCGCGGCAGCGCCAGCCGGTGTCGCACCGGATGCGGAAGCGGGCGGCAAAGACGCCCTCTTCGGCCACCACGCAGACGCCGTCGGCGACGATGCCGTCCGGACGCTCGGCGAGGACGAGATGCTGGAGGCCCCGGCCGGCCCAGTCTTCCCAGCGCGCGACCACCACGCTCGACATGTCCTCGAGACACGGCCTCGCCGGCCGCGAGTGCGCTATTCCGGCTCGGGCCGCTCCTGGAGCGACTGGCAGCTGGTGCAGATCCACGTGCGCATCAAGGTCTTCGTGTGGATGTCGCGGCGGAGGGTCCACGGGATGAGGGCGAGCCGGCCGCACGCCTCGCAGCGCTCGGGCCGGGCGCCGGGCGGCAGCAGCTGCGGCAGCCAGGGGACCTTCGCGGGCATCGTCCGATCATAGCATCGCGAGCGCGCGCCACGCCGCGGCCTGCACCGCCCGGTACGGCGTCGCCTCGAACGCGCTGCCGGTGGCGGAGGTGGCGGAGTGCTCGACACCGCTGGCGTAGAA
>DASUPA010000217.1:0-4411 GCA_036276335.1 Candidatus Methylomirabilota bacterium
ACGCCGTCGGCACGGTCGTGGGCCTCCAGCTGATTGTCGACGGCACGGACGCCCCGCACGCGAGCGGCGCGCATGACCGTGCGGTCGATCTCGTCGGCGAGGATCGGGCCGGCGAGGGTGATCCGGCCGTTCTCCGCGCTCACGCGAACGGCATGGGGGTGGCTCACGACGCCGCCGATCCGGGCGCGCACGCGCTCGACCAGCGTGTCGTCGTCGACGTCCTCGGGGCGGAGCCGCGCCCGCAGGCGGGCCAGGACGCCACGGCCGCGATTGGCGAGGTCCCGCGACGTCGTGTCGACCGCGTTCCCGGCGGTGTGCGCGGCGCTCACCGCCTTGTCCCGGATCAACGCGCGGCGTCGCCGGCCCCCGGTCGGGTCGAGCATCTTGGTCGCCGCGACGCCGAGCGCGAACGAGCCGAGCAGCCTCAGCAGAGTTCCCATGGCGTGGTCCTCATCTGTCCGGTCGTCTTGCGTGTGGCGTTCCGCGTCGTTCCCAGTCTACCTGCTGCAAGGGCGAAGCCTTCAGCCCGCGAGCAAGGAGAGCCCGGCTCGTGCGCCGCGTGTGGCGCCGGACCGGCCACCCGGCACCCGGCCGTTTGACAGCGCGGGAATCCGCGGGGACACTAGGCCGCCACGAAAGCGCGCAGCACTTCCGCACCGAATGGAGAGGCCGGTGACCCGAGACAACGATACGTCTCCGCTCCTGGGCAGGTGGCTGGCGGGGATCGTCCTCGCGCTGATGGCCGCGTCCACCGTCTACACGGCCTGGATCGTCGTCGCCAACTTCGACCGGATCGGCGTCTGATGTCGGCCGGCCTGTTCGTGATCCTTGCGCTCGGCGCGCTCAGCGCCAGCCTCGCGCTGCTGACGGCCCGCCTCCAGCTGCCCCTGGCGGCCGACGTCTTCGCCGTGGGCGCCGCCGTGCTCGGGGTGTCGGCCTTCGTCACCGTGGCGGTGTCCACGGTGCGGCGCGCGCGGCGTCTCGGCGCCCCGGCCGATCGGCGGTGACGAAGCGCGCCGCCCGGCTGTTCTTCTTCATCAGCACGCTCCTGAGCGCGCTGATCTTCACCGTCCTCACCATCGACAGCCACCGGCAGTTCCCCAAGCTGACGAACGCCGCCGACATCGACGAGCGCGTGATCGCGGGCAAGCACGTGTGGCACCGCGAGAACTGCACCAACTGTCACACGCTGCTCGGCGAGGGCGCCTACTACGCGCCGGACCTCACGAAGATCACCCAGCAGCGCGGCGCGCCGTACCTGCGCGAGTTCCTGAAGGACCCGTCCCGGTTCTACTCCGAGGCGCGCGACGGGCGGCTGATGCCCACGCTCGATCTCAGCGACCAGGACATCGACGACCTGATCGCGTTCCTGGGCTGGGTGGGCCGCATCGACACCCAGGGCTGGCCTCCGCGTCCGATCCTGGTGCGGGGCAGCGCGATCCCCGGCGTCCCGGCGGCGCTCGGCGTGCCGGCGCCGCAGGCGTCCTCGCCGGACCCCGTCGAGCAGGGGCGGGCCGTCTACCACGCGACACCGCCGGGGTGCGCGGCGTGCCACTCCATCGTGCCGGGCGTGAACATCGTCGGGCCGACGCTGGCCGGGATGCCGGCGACGGCGGCCGTGCGCCTCAAGAGCCCGGACTACCGCGGCAAGGCGACGGACGTCGAGGGCTACATCCGAGAGTCGATCCTGAACCCGAACGCGCACGTGCTGACGGGGCCCACGTACTCCACGGACGGCCGGTCCCTGATGCCGGCGGACTACGGCCAGACGCTCAAGCCCGAGCAGGTGGACCAGATCGTGGCCTACCTGCTCACCCTGCGGTGAGAGGGAGGCCATGAGGTACCGTTCCCAGCGCGTCGCCTATCCGTACTTCGTGGTCGCGATGCTCCTCTTCGGCCTCCAGATGGTCTTCGGCCTGCTTGCGGCCGCCAAGTACCTCGGCCCCGATCCGCTGCTCAACGTGCTGCCCTTCGACGTGGTGAAGGCCATCCACACCAACCTGCTGCTGGTGTGGCTGCTGACCGGCTTCATGGGCGCCGCCTACTACGTGGTGCCCGAGGAGTCCCGGGTGGAGCTGTACAGCGTCCGGCTGGCGTACATCCAGCTCGCGATCTGGACGGCCATGGGCGTCACCGCGGTCGTCGGCTACGTCTTCCGCTGGACGGCGGGCAACAAGCTCCTCGAGCAGCCGTTCCCGCTGAAGGTCGTCATCGTCATCGTGATGCTGATGTTCCTCTACAACATCGGCATGACGATCCGCGCCTCCGGCCGGCTGACCACCACCGAGGGCGTCCTCGTGGCCGGGCTCGCGTGCTCGGCGCTGCTGTACCTGCCGGCGCTGTTCGAGTTCGACAACTACACGGTCAGCGTGTTCTACCGCTGGTGGACGGTGCACCTCTGGGTCGAGGGCGTGTGGGAGATGATCCAGGGCGCGCTGCTCGCCTACCTGCTGATCCGGCTGTCGGGCGTGGACCGCGAGGTGCTGGAGAAGTGGCTCTACGTCATCGTCGGCCTCACCTTCATCTCCGGCATCCTCGGCACCGCCCACCACTACTACTGGATCGGCGTGCCACGCTACTGGCTGCCGATCGGCGGCTTCTTCAGCGCGCTCGAGCCGTTCGTCTTCTTCGCCATGGCCATGTACGCCTACTACGCCATGCGCCGCTCGGGGCTGACGCATCCCAACCGCATGGCGCTCCACTGGACGATCGGCAGCGCCGTGTTCTCGGCCCTCGGCGCCGGCCTCCTCGGCCTGGCCCACACGTGGCCGGCGGTGAACAAGTGGACGCACGGCACGCTCATCACGCCGATGCACGGCCACATGGCGTTCTTCGGCGCCTACGTGATGATCGTCCTCGGCATGATCAGCTACGCGCTGCCCGGGCTCACGGGGCGCGGCGAGGAGTCGCGCGAGACGTCCGCGGGGTTCTGGGCGTTCTGGCTCCAGGTGGGCGGGATGTTCGGCATGACGATGGCATTCGCGGCCGCCGGCATCACGCAGACCTATCTGGAGCGGATCCTGAGCATCGGCTATCTCGAGACCCAGCTGAAGCTGCAGGTGCACTTCCTCATGCTGGTGGCGACCGGCGCGGTCTTCGTGGTCGGCGTGGCGCTGTACCTGTGGGACTTCTTCTTCCTGGCCGGACGTCCCGTCGAGGCGGCGGCGGCGCGCGCGGGCGCCGCGCCGGCAGGGTCGACGGCCGGCTGAGGCGCGCGGCGGTGCGGCGAGCGGACGCGCTGCCGATCCACGCCGGCGTCCGGCCGCCGCCGGCCGCGGAGCCGTTCTACCTCCCGGTTGCCGACGAGATCGCCGTCTTCGAGGCCTGCCACGCCCGGGGCCTGCCGGTCATGCTGAAGGGGCCCACCGGCTGCGGCAAGACTCGGTTCGTCGAGCACATGGCCTGGCGTCTCGGGCGTCCGCTGGTGACGGTGGCCTGCCACGAGGACCTGGCCGCCAGCGACCTCGTCGGCCGCTATCTCGTACGGGCGACCGAGACCGTCTGGCAGGACGGCGCCCTCACGCGCGCCGTGCGCGCGGGCGCGCTCTGCTACCTGGACGAGGTGGTGGAGGCGCGGCAAGACATCGTCGTCGTGATCCATCCGCTCACCGACGACCGCCGCGTGCTCCCGATCGACAAGACGGGCGAGCTGCTGCAGGCGCCGCCCGGCTTCCAGCTGATCGTCTCCTACAACCCCGGCTACCAGCACATCCTGAAGGACCTCAAGCCGAGCACGCGGCAGCGCTTCGTGGCCCTCGAGTTCACGTTCCCGCCCGCCGAGCTGGAGACACGGATCGTCGCGCACGAGGGCGGCGTCGAGGCGGGCCGGGCGCGCGAGCTGGTGGCGCTCGGCGCCCGTCTCCGGCAGCTGCGCGACCGCGGCCTGGCGGAGGTGCCCAGCACGCGGCTGCTCGTGGCGGCGGCCCGCCTGATCGCCAGCGGCGTGGCGCCGCGGCAGGCGTGCCGGACGGCCATCGCGGGGCCCCTGACGGACGACCCGGACCTCCTGACGGCGGTGCACGACGTCATCGCCGCCGTGCTGTAGGCGCGTGGCCGATCCCGAGGGGCTGCTGGTCGAGGGCGCGCGGCGGGCCGCCGTCGCGGCGCGCGAGCTGTGGTGGCGGCGGCGGCCCCTCGCCGCGCGCGACGAGCTGACGCTCGCGCGGGTGAAGCGGCGACTCGAGCTGTTCGTGGCGGCGCTCTGCGGCGAGGCGCCGGCGCTGCTGCCGAGCGATCCGCCGCCCCCGCCCACGTGGCTGGCGCGCGCCTTCGGACGCGCGCCGCGCCACCTGCGCCTGCGGCGGGCCGCCGCCGGCACCGACGGGACCTCGGTCTGGCTGCCCCGGACGCTGCCGACGGGCGGCGACGAGGACGCGGCGGCCGGACGGTACCGCGTGCTCGCGCTCGAGCA
>DASUPA010000218.1:0-2063 GCA_036276335.1 Candidatus Methylomirabilota bacterium
GGCCCTTCACCAGCGACAGGCCGACGTCCACCAGGACCAGGGTGGTGACGAGCACGAAGGCGTTGGTGATCGAGTAGCTGTCGCCGACGAGCCCGTTCTGGATCGCCTCGCTGATGATGAGGAGGAGGATGAAGTCGAAGGTCGTGATCTGTCCGAGCGACCGCTTGCCCGTGATGCGAAAGAGCACCAGCAGCACGGCGTAGATGGCGAGCGCGCGCAGGACCGATTCCATCGCGCTCAGGGATACACGAGCTGACGGAAGGCCACGTGGCGAGGCTCGGGTGTCGACTCGAGGCCGACGACGCCGTGGGCAGCGCCGACCTCGCGCGGCTGGTACGCGACGGTCACGACCATCGGCACTCGCGGCTCGGCCACCGGGAAGACGTAGACCAGCCGTCCGTCCCCGACCTCGACGCGCGCGGGCGGGGGCTGAACGGCCTCGATCCGCACCGCACCGAGGAATGCCTGGGTGAGCGAGAGCCGGACCGTGTCGCCGGCGGTCGCCGCCGGCCGCAGACTGAGCCTCAGCGTCTCCCCGGTGTCGAGGCGTGCGAAGCGATGGTACTCGAGCGTCATCAGGCCCGGCACCTCGGCGCGGGCGTTGCTCAGCGGGCCGGACCCGAGGAGGCCGGCGACGGCGGCCAGGACGACGAGGGCCATCAGCCCCCAGCCGACGCGCTGGACGACCCAGGACCGGCGCTGGAACGCGAGATCCTGGTCGACCTCGAGGCCGTCGACGCGCACGATCTCCACGCCGGCCTCACTGTGCAACCGCGATGCCGGCGGGGCGCGCCTCAGGCGCAGGCGATCGCGTAGACGTCGAGGACGCCCTGCGGCAGGCGGCTCTCGCGCCAGGCGCGGCCGCCGTCCTCGGTGCCGAACACCTGGCCGGTGCGGCTCACGCAGTACGCCCGATCGGGATCGCGCGGATCGAGGGCAAGCCCCATCATCGTGCTCTCGGCCTTCACGCCGTGGTCGAAGCGCGACCAGGTCTCGCCGAGGTCGCGGCTCCGGTACATCGAGCCGTCCTCGCTCCGCGCGGCCGGGCTGAGGCACGCGTAGAGCGTGCGCGGGTCCTGCGGCGAGACCCGGAGGTCGCGTCCGTAGGTGAGCGGCGAGAAGCGGCCGATCTCGATGTCCTGCCAGGTGCGGCCCCCGTCGGCGCTGCGGAAGAGCCCCATGCGGAGCGCGAGGAACGCCGTGCCCGGCAGCGCCGCGCTGACCGCGAGCGCGTGAACGTCCAGCATACCCTCGATGTCGGTGTCGCTGACGATCCGGCTCTTGAGGTGCGGAAGCTCCGCGAGCTTCACGAGGTGGGCGCTGCAGTCGGTCCACGTCTCTCCGCCGTCGTCGCTCCGCATCACGCCGCCAACCTCCACCGCCGCCCACAGCGTCTCGGGGCGCGCGGGATCCACGGCCATGCGCATGACGCGACACGCGAACGGCATCTTCACGCGCTCGGGCTGGACCGCCCGGGGCAGGCGCCGCCACGTGTCGCCGCCGTCGTCGCTGCGGAACACGCCCACCGGCGAGGTGCCCGCGTACACGCGCCGCGCGTCGCTCGGATGGGCGAGGATCGACCACACCTGGAGGCCGGATTCCGGAAAGTCGAGACGCTCCCAGGTCTCCCCGCCGTCGGCGCTCCGGTAGGGGCCGTCGCTCGTGCCGATGTAGACGACGTCGCGCTGCTCGGGATGCACGGTGATCGCCATGACCTGCGTGGCCGCCGGGAGTCCGGTGGTCAGCGGCTCCCAGCCTCCCTCACCGACGCGCCGGAAGACACCGCTGCGGCTCCCTGCCGTGAACTGCCCCGCACCGACGAAGACGCGCGACGCATCCGTCATGGCCCTTGTCCTTTCGCTCCACGGGATGGCGGCAGCCGATTGCGAAGTGGACCGAACAGTGCCGCCTGCCGTATGTGAAGTCAAGGGGTATGATCGCCGCATGGGACCTCTGTTGCTCCGCGGCGGTCGCATCGACGGAGCGCGCCTCGACCTCGCGATGCGGGACGGACGCATCGAGCGCATCGGCCGGGACCTGCCCGCGGCCGGCTACGAGGTGCT
>DASUPA010000219.1:0-4602 GCA_036276335.1 Candidatus Methylomirabilota bacterium
GTCCTGGGCGATCGTGAAGAGCGTCGGCGCCTGCAGGCTGGCGGCCACGGTCTGGCCGACATCGACGGCGCGCGACACGACGACGCCGGTCACCGGCGCGCGGATGGTGGTGTAGTTCAGGTTGGTCTGGGCCTGTGCCAGGGCGGCGTGCTTCTGGGCCACCTGGGCGCGCGCCGACTGCAGCGCCGCCTCGGCGACGCGGAGCTGCGCCTCGGCCGACTTGATGCCGGCGGCCAGCGCCTGCTCGCTGGCGCGCGAGGAATCCGACTGGGCGACGGCCGACTCGTAGTTCGCCTGCGCGGTGTCGCGGTCCGCCTGCGCGATGAGCTCGCGTCGGTAGAGCTCGGCGCTGCGCTCCAGCGCGCGCCCGGCGTCCGCGCGCGCGACGTCGGACTTGGCCGTCTGCGCCCTGGCCTGGGCGAGGGCGGCCCGGGCATTCTCGACGTCGGCGCGCGCCTTCTCGACGTTGGCCGTCTGGTTGAGGACGGCCGCGCGCGCGGTCTCGACCTCCGCCTTCGCCTGGTTGACCTGGGCCTCGAAGATCTGCGGATCGATGCGGGCGATGACCTGCCCCTTCTTCACGAGCGAGTTGAAGTCGACCAGGAGCTCCTTGATCTGGCCCGAGACCTGGCTGCCGACCTGGACGGTGGTCACGGCGTTGAGGTTGCCGGTGGCCGAGATGGCGGCGGTGATGGGACCGCGCTCCACGGCGGCCGTCCGGAACCGGGGCGCGTTGCCGCCGGCCTGGGCGGAGAAGTAGGCCCAGATCCCGACGCCCAGGACCCCCGCGACGAGCACGAGTGAAACGAGTCGCTTCATCACTGGTTTAGACGCCGCCCGGGCGGCGAATATTTCGAGATTACCGGCGACCCGTGGCGCGGTCCAGCCGCGCCAGGGCGATCCGGTAGTCGGCCAAGGCTTGTGCCTCGGTGTTCTGCGCCAGGGTCAGCGCCAGCTGGGCGTCGGTGAGCTCCAGGATCGTGCCGACGCCGGCGTCGAACCGACCCTGGGCCAGCCGGAAGTTCTCCTGGGCGGAGGCGACGGCGACCTGCGCCGCCTGGATGCGCTCCTCCGCGTCTATGACGTTGCTCTGCGCCTGCTCGACCTCCCGGGCGACATCGAGCTCGGTCGACTTCACGCGGGCCCGGGCGGCGTCGAGATTCGCCTTGGCCTCGCGATAGCGGGCGATCCGGTTGCCGCCGTCGAAGATCGGCCAGCTGAGGCTGAGGTTCAGCTCCCAGATCTCGCTGAAGTCGGTGCGCTGGGCGCCGTAGAACCCGCCGCCCGTGACGTCCGGGAAGAAGTCGCGGAACGCCCGGCGCACGAGGCTGTCGGCCGCGTCCGCCTGCAGGCGCGCCTGCCGGGACTCCGGCCGCTGGCGGAGGGCCTCCTCCAGCAAGCGCGCAGAGTCCATGGTGACCGGCTCGTAGACCAGGTTGTCCTCGATCTGGAGCGGCGTGGTGGCCGGCAGCCCCATCGCGGTGGCGAGGGCGACCCGCGCCAGCCGCTCGGCGTTCCGGGCGCGGATCACGTCGACGCGGGCGTTGGCGACGTCGACCTCCGCTCGCGTGACGTCGGACCGCGGACGCGTGCCGACCTCGAAGAATCCGCGCGCGGACCGGAGGTTCAGCTCGGCGCGCTGCAGGGCCTGCGCGTTCACGCGGATGAGCCGCTGGGCGAAGTTGATGTTGGTGAACGCCTCCTTCACGGTCTGCGTGACGAGCTGCCGCTGGAGCTCCGTGTCCTCGAGCGCGACCTCGGCCAGCCGGCGCGCGACCTCCGTGGACGCGTAGCTCTTGCCGAAATCGAACAGGACCTGCGAGAGCGCGAGGCGGGCCGCCATGGCCGTGTTCCACGAGACATCGGAGCGCCCGGAGCCCGCGAAGACGCTCGGGACGCTCTGCGCGCGCGCCACGGTCCAGGTCCCGGTGATCTGGGGTAGCAGCGGCGCCAGCGCCTGGTCCACGCGATAGGCGGCGGCGGCGTAGTCGCCGAGCCGGGCCTGGATCGACGGCTGCGACTCGAGCGCGATGCCCACGGCGTCGTCGACCGACAGTACCCGACCGAAGACCCTGGCCTGCGGGGTGCCTGCCGGCGGCGCCGGCTGGGCAGGAACCGGGGCGGGTGCGGGCGTTACCGGTGGTGCCGGCGGAGCGGCCGGCTGCGCGGGCGGCGGACCCACGGGTGGCGTGCCCGGGGTGGGGGCCTGCGCGAGCGCGGCGCCACTGGCCGCGACGAGCGCCGCGCCTGCCACCACCCAGACCGTGACGCACGTCCTCATGCCGCGTCTCCCCCGGCGCTCGGAGCCCTTCGTCGGTCGACCCCGACGGCGCAACACGGCGAAGGATAACACGCGGTCCGGGAATGATCGGAAGGGGGCCCGCCCGGGGTCGGTGGACGAACGGTGGACGGCGAGTGGACGGTCTGTGGACAGGTTTTTGCTTGACGGCCGCGAGATACTGCGTGTTAGAGTCCCGCCTACCACTAGATATAGGAGGTGCCGGATGGTCCCGGAGACTCGCCCCGCGAAAGTCGGCCAATGGACTGAACCCGCTCTCCGCGTGCTCCGCGAGCGCTATCTCCTCCGCAAGGACGGGGAGGTGATCGAGACGCCGGAGGAGATGTGCTGGCGGGTTGCCATGTCCATCGCCGCCGGCGAGGGGCGGTATGGACGCAGCCCGGCCGCCGTGCGCGAGGTCGCCGAGGCCTTCTACGACATGATGGTGGGCGGCTACTTCATCCCGAACTCGCCGACGCTGATGAACGCCGGAAAGGGGAACGGGCTGCAGTACTCGGCCTGTTACGTCCTGCCGGTCGGCGACTCGATGGAAGAGATCTTCGATTCCGTCAAGGCGGCGGCCATCATCCACAAGTCGGGCGGCGGCACCGGCTTCGCGTTCTCCCGGCTGCGCCCCAAGGACGACATCGTGCACTCCACCGGCGGGCGCGCGTCCGGGCCCGTGTCGTTCCTGCGCGTGTTCAACGGCGCCACCGAGGCCGTGAAGCAGGGGGGCACCCGGCGCGGGGCGAACATGGGGATCCTGAGGGTCGATCATCCCGACATCCTCGAGTTCATCGATTGCAAGCTGGACGGCGGGATCACGAACTTCAACATCTCCGTGGCCGCCACCGACAAGTTCATGGAGGCGCTGGCCCGCGGCGAGGAGTACGACCTCGTCAACCCCCACACGAAGCAGGTGGTCCAGCGCCTGTCGGCGCGCGAGGTCTTCGAGCGGATCGTCCGCGCGGCGTGGCGGACGGGCGATCCGGGCATGGTCTTCATCGACCGCATCAACGCGAGCCCGGCCAACCCGACCCCCGAGATGGGCGAGGTGGAGGCGACAAATCCTTGTGGCGAACAGCCGTTGCTGCCGAACGAGGCGTGCAACCTCGGCTCGCTGAACGTCTCCAAGTTCGCGCGCCGGTCGGACGACGGCGAGTGGGCGGTCGACTGGGACGAGATGGAGCGCGTCGTGCGGCTGGCCGTGCGGTTCCTCGACGACGTGATCGAGATGAACCCGTACCCGCTGCCGGAGATCGACCAGACGGTGAAGGCCAACCGCCGCATCGGGCTCGGGATCATGGGCTGGGCGGACCTGCTGTTCCTCATGGGCATTCCCTACGACAGCCAGGAGGCGATCGCCCTCGCCGACCGGCTCATGTCGTTCGTGAAGGAAAAGTCGCACGACCAGTGCGCCAAGCTCGCGGAGGAGCGCGGGCCGTTCCCGAACTGGAGCCGCTCGATCTACAAGGACGTGCGGCCGATGCGGAACTCGACCGTCACGACCATCGCGCCGACCGGCACGATCTCGATGATCGCCGGGTGCTCGTCGGGCATCGAGCCGATCTTCGCGCTGGCGTTCCAGCACCGGGTGAAGCAGCCCGACGGCGAGCGTGTCCTGACCTTCGTCAACGAGACGTTCGAGGCGATCGCCCGCGACAAGGGGTTCTACTCGACGGCGCTGATGGAGGAGATCGCCCGGCGCGGCGCCCTCCACGACATCCCCGGCGTGCCGGAGGAGGCGGGGCGGGTCTTCAAGACCTCGCACGAGATTCCGTTCGAGTGGCACGTCCGGCACCAGGCGGCGTTCCAGCGCTACACCGACAACGGGGTGTCGAAGACCATCAATCTCCCGAACAGCGCCACCGAGGACGACGTCGCGAGCGCCTACCGGCTCGCGTGGGACCTCGGGTGCCTGGGCATCACGGTCTTCCGCGACGGCTGCAAGGGCGAGCAGGTCCTGAACGTCGGCATCGCCAAGAAGGACAAGGCGCCCGCGCAGCTCCCGACGACGGGCGCGGTCGTGATCAAGCCGCGGCCGCACAGCCTGTCGGGCAAGACGTACCGGATGGAGACACCGATCGGCACAGCCTTCATCACGGTCAACGAGACGCCCGACGGCGAGCCGTTCGAGGTCTTCGTGCAGGTCGGCAAGGGCGGCTCCGACACGATGGCCGTCGCCGAGGCGCTTGGTCGGCTGATTTCGCTAACGCTGAGGCTGCCTTCGCCCCTCTCGGCTCATCGACGACTCGAAGAGGTCATCAGCCAGCTCGCTCGGATCGGCGGCGCGCAGCCGATGGGGTTCGGCGCCGGCAAGATCC
>DASUPA010000220.1:0-6885 GCA_036276335.1 Candidatus Methylomirabilota bacterium
TGAGGCTCTGCGCGATCAGGGCGTCCAGGTCCATGTCGCGCGTCTTCAGCCGGGGCAGGTTGCCGACCGTGTGATCCGCGCCCTGCGCGCTGGCCATCATGGCCACCCCCGTCGCCTCCACCACTCGCGGGTCGTAGGCGCTGATCGTCTGCTTCTTGATGACCGGCATGCGCGCCACCCGGTAGTGCTCGCCGGCGCGGGCGGCACCGCCGGCCCAGAGCCGCCCCTGCTCCGTCCCCTTGCGCATCTCGGCCAGCACGTCGGCCATGAACTTGGTGTCGCCGAACGCCCCGAGGCCGGCCTCCATCAGCACGCCGATGGTCCCGCCCAGCTCGATCGTGTCGACGCCGAGGTCGTTGGCGATGAAGTTCATCTGGGCGAGATCGTCCGGGTCGGTGAGCCCGCAGTTCGCGCCGAGCAGGCCCAGTGTCTCGTACTCGACCGGCGAGACCACCTCCTTGCCGTCGGCGTCCGCGTACACGTTGCTGCACTGGATGACGCAGCCGGGCATGCAGGCGTGCGTCTGCTCGCCGCCGCGCGAGTTGTTGAGCTGCGTGATGTAGTCGCCGCCGAGCTTGAACTTCTCGCCCGTCGACACGTCGACCAGCCGGCCGGCGCTGAAGTTGCGGACGGGCAAGCCGCCCATCTGGTTCTGGACGTCCGCCATGCCCATGGTGCCGATCTTCTGGTAGAAGTTCTGGACGATCCCGTCCGCCAGCAGCATCTTCGAGTAGTCCTTGATGGCGGCGTTGACCTTCTTCGGGTCCTCGAACGGCGGGATCTTGTCGAGGTCCACCACGATCGCCTTGACCTTCTTGCTGCCCATCACGGCCCCGACCCCGCCGCGCGCGGCGAGCCGCGAGGGGCGGCCGTCCTTGTCCGTGAAGGCGATCCCGGCGATCAGCCCCTGGTACTCGCCCACCGGACCACAGAGGGCGAAGGCGATCTTCTTGCCGTACTTCGCGAAGAGCGCCTTGCCGGCCTCGAAGTTGCCCTTGCCGAGGAGCGCAGCGGCGCTGTCGAAGGCGATCGTCCCGTCCTTCTTGAGGTGCAGGACCACCCAGTCGGGCGAGGCGCCGAGCAGCGTGAAGCCGGCGATCTTGAGCTGGCCGAGCGCGTAGCTGAACGTCCCGCCGCCGTTGGCCTCCTTGATGCCGCCCGTGAGCGGGCTCTTGCAGCCCACGCTCGTCCGGTTGGCGTTCGAGAACGACGTGCCCGCGAAGGGCCCGGCGGAAAAGATGAGTGGGTTGGCGGCCGAGAGCGGGTCGACCGTGGCCGCGCCGCGCTCGAGCAGCGTCCTGGCGATGAGGTACCGTCCCGCCCGGACGATCGCCTCGCCGTGCAGCTCGCGCCTGTCGATCTTCCGGGTGTCCAGGTCGATGTCGTAGTAGGTGCGCATCAACGCTCCTCCGGTTGGAAGGTGGCTCGGCCCCCAAATCGTGCCACGTCTGCTAGACTTTCGCCAACACAGTCCGCTCGACGAGGAGAGTCCATGGAATTCGGCATCCTGTTCACCTCGCACCCCAACCACGTCACCGAGCCCTACCCGCACCGCGACGTCCACGCGCGGGCGACCGCCGAGATCGAGGCGGCCGACCGGCTCGGCTACGACACCGCGTGGGTGGCCGAGCATCACTTCTCGAATCAGTACGGCATCATGCCGGACGTCTTCGCGTACATGGGCTACCTGGCGGCGCGCACCTCGCGCATCCGGCTCGGAACCGCCGTCGTCACCCTGCCCCTCTTCGAGCCGGTCCGGGTCGTGGAGAACATGGCGTTCATCGACATCCTGTCGGGCGGCCGGGTGACCATCGGGCTCGGCTCGGGCTACCGGCCGTACGAGTTCGACGGGTTCGGGCGGGACTTCGAGGCGCGGCGCGACGTCCAGGAGGAGGCGATCGAGCTGATCCTCCAGCTCGTCCACAAGCGCCGCGTCCGCCACAAGGGCACCTACTTCGCGTCGACCATCGACGGCGACTACGAGGTCTTCCCGGTCAGCGTCCAGCAGCCGCACCCGCCGCTGTTCATGGCGGCGGGCACCGATCGCTCGATGGCCTACGCGGCGCGCCACGGGTTCGGGCTGATGCTCTCCACGCTGCCGTCGGCCGAGACGCTGGCCCGGCAGATCGGCTTCTACCGCAACCACATGAAGGAGGCGCCGGCGCCGCTCGACCGGAACCCCGGCTTCGGGAAGATCGACGTCGCGCGCTGGGTGTACGTCGCCGAGACGGACGCCCGGGCGAAGGCCGACACCGAGCACGGCATCGTGAAGCACATCGCCCACTTCATGAGCGGCGCCACCTCGGGGTACCTCGGCAACGTGTCGGAGAAGAACCGGGTCGACACGCTCAACTACGACGACCTCAACGCGAACACGCTGCTCCACGGCGCGCCCGAGACGGTGGTGAAGAAGCTGCGGCACCTTGAGCAGAAGACGGGGATGACGTCGCTGCTCCTCCACTACCCGCCCTACTACGGGCACGAGAAGACCATGCAGAGCCTGCGCCTGTTCGCGGAGAAGGTCATGCCCGAGTTCCGCCGGTGAAGTT
The DNA here is from genome assembly GCA_036276335.1 of Candidatus Methylomirabilota bacterium. Lineage (GTDB taxonomy): Bacteria > Methylomirabilota > Methylomirabilia > Rokubacteriales > CSP1-6 > AR12. Next base: position 2,550 of record DASUPA010000220.1, read on the forward strand.
CGGCATCTTCTACGAGCAGCAGCTGCCGCGTCCGTGGGGCGAGCGGAGCGAATACGAGCTCTACCAGAACTCGCTGGCCCAGATCGAGCTGGCCGACCGCCTCGGCTACGACCACGCCTGGGTGGTCGAGCACCACTTCCTGGAGGAGTACTCGCACTGCTCGGCACCCGAGGTGTTCCTCGGCGCCGCCACCCAGCGGACGCGGCAGATCCGCCTCGGCCACGGCATCGTGCAGCTGCCGACGAACCACCCGATCCGGGTGGCCGAGCGGGTGGCCACGCTCGACCTGCTCTCGGGCGGCCGGGTGGAGCTCGGGCTCGGCGAGGGGCAGGGCCCGGTGGAGCTGCACCCGTTCGGCGCGCGGGTCCGCGAGAAGCGCGAGGTGTGGGAAGAGGCCGTGCGCGCCCTCGTCCCGATGTTCACGCGCCAGTCCGTGGAGTGGCACGGCACGTACTTCGACTTCCCCGAGCGCAACGTGATCCCCAAGCCGTTCCAGAAACCGCACCCGCCGCTCTGGGTCGCGTGCTCGAACATCGCGACCATCGCCAACGCCGGGCGCTGGGGCATGGGCGCGCTGGGCTTCCAGTTCGTCTCCGCGGACGCCGCGCGGGCGTGGGTGACCGAGTACTACCTCAACTTCACCCGGCGGCCGGAGCGCCTGGCCGACTATCCCCCGAACCCGAACATCGCGATGGTGAGCGGCTTCATGTGCGCGCCGACGGACGCCGAGGCGATGGAGAAGGCCTCGGGCTGGACCTTCTTCGTCTTCTGCCTCAGCCACTACGGCAAGCACGGCATCCCGGCGCCCGGCCGCGGCGACATGTGGTCGGCCTACCAGGAGTGGCGGCACACGCCGAAGGCGCAGGAGACGCTGACGTCGGGGCTCATCGGCTCGCCGGAGACCATCCGGCAGCGGCTGCGGGAGTTCGAGGCCACCGGCGTCGACCAGGTCATCCTCCTGAACCAGGCGGGCCGGACGACGCACGCCGACATCTGCGCGAGCCTGGAGCTCTTCGCGCGCGAGGTGATGCCGGAGTTCCAGGCGCGCGAGCCGCGGCACCAGCAGTGGAAGGCGGACGTGCTCGCGGGCCGCGTCGAGCTGCAGGACGAGCACGCCGAGCGCTACACGCGCTACGCCCACCAGAACGAGGACATCGTGCGGCTCACGCCCGAGCAGCTCAAGGCGCGGATGGCCGCGAAGGAACAGCAGGCATCACCTCGCGGCTGAAGAGCTCGATCGATCGCAGCGCGCGCTCCAGGGGCAGCGTGCCGAACAGGAAGCGGCCGACGAAGTAGTTCGCGCCGGTGGCCGCCAGCTGCCGCCGGACCTCGGCCCGCACCGTCGCCGGGGAGCCGACGATCGCCGCGTCGCGCTGGATGGCGCCCTCCAGCGAGTCGGCGAACGAGACGGGCACGGTCCCGAACTGCCGCCAGAGCTGGGTCAGGCTCTCGTACCAGCGGCGGTAGGCGTCGCGCGCGCTATCCAGCGCGGCCGCGTCGGTGTCGGCCACCACCACGTGCCGCTGCATGCCGACGAGCGGCGCCGTCCCGCCGCCCTCGCCCTTCCAGGCCTCGAAGTAGGCGTCGACCAGCGTCCTGACCGTCGCGCACGGCGCGTTGCTCACGACGTTGACCGATCGGCGCGCGGCCGCCGTCGCCGACGCCGGGCTGACGACGCCCTGCCACAGCGGCGGATGCGGGCGCTGCACGGGCGTGAGCTCCATCGGCACGCTCGCGAAGCGATAGTAGCGGCCCTCGTAGGTCAGGCGCCCGCCCCGGAGCCCGCTCAGGATGACCTCGAGCGCCTCCTCGCACATGGCCGCCGCCTCGAGGAACGGCACGTTCCAGTAGGCCAGCTCGTAGGGCGAGATCCCGCGGCCCACCCCGAGCTCGAACCGCCCGCCGCTCAGGTGATCGAGCATGCAGATCTCCTCGATGAGCCGGAGCGGGTGGTAGAGCGGCACGATGTAGACGAGCGGGCCGAAGCGCAGGCGACGGGTGCGCTGGGCGACAGCGGCCAGGTACACGCCGGGCGACGGGGCCATGCCGAGCGGCGTCGCATGATGCTCCGCCACGTGGTAGGTGCGGAAGCCGGCGGCGTCGATGGCCTCGACGAGCCGAAAGCGCGCGTCGTAGAGGGCCCCGAGCGGCTGGTCGCCGCGGTCGACGTGATCGAAGACGCCGAAGCACACCTCGCGCACGGTGCCCGACAGCATACTCCAGCCCGCGCGGGATTCCCGGGCTCGCGCGCCGGCCGCGCCCGAGTCATCGGGCATCGTGCCCGCGGGTCGCGGGCGCGCCGGCCGCGGAACCGCGGGATTTCGCCCCGCACATCTGGCACGGCACCTGCACCTTCGCGCGCGCGTCATGCCGCCGGCCATCGCCCGTACCGTTCTCCGCTTGCGTCCGCCCTTCGCCGTCACCCTCGTGACGCTCGTCGTCCTCATCACCGCCGCCACCGCGGTGGCCATCGGCGGTCTCGCCTGGCGCGAGCAGCGCGCCCGGTCGCGCGCCATCGTCGACGCGGCGATGGCGCAGACGGCGCGGCTGGCCGCCGGCCACGCGCAGCAGTTCCTCCGCGAGGCGGAGTCGGTCGCGCGGCTGGGCCCGCAGCTGGTGGCCCAGGGACAGCTCGATCCGCGCGACGACCGGGACGTGGAGCGCTTCGTGGTGGCCGCCCTGCAGTCCAACCCTCGCCTGACCTGGGTGAGCTTCAGCGACCGCCAGGACCGGTTCATCGGCGCCTGGCGCGACGGCGACATGGAGCTGTACGTCAACCGCTCCTACCCGGTCGGCGCCCGGATTCACCTCCGCGAGGACTGGCTGGTCACCGGCGGCCCACGGGTGCGCGTGCGGAGCTCCGACGATCACGGCTATCGCCCGACCCAGCGGCCCTTCTTCCGCGCGGCCGAGGCGCGCGGCGGACTGGCGTGGACGGAGCCGTACGAGTTCTACGCGAGCGAGGGGCTCGGGATCACGTGCGCCGTGCCGATCCTGGACGCCGACGGGCGGGTGCAGCAGATCTTCACCGTCGACTTCTCCCTCGATCGCATCGCGTCGTCCCTCGGGGCGCTCCAGCCGTCGCCGAGCAGCCGCGTCTTCCTCGCCACTCGCGAGGGCACGCTGCTGGTCGGACACAGCCAGGGCGACGCGCCGCAGACGCGCACGGCGGAGGACGCCGCGCTCGTGCAGGCGGTGGCGTCCCGGCTCTCCCTCGACCGTGAGACTGCCTCGGAGTTCGAGCACGGGGGCGAGCGCTACCGGGCCCGCGCGGTGCCCATCGCGATCGGGGAGAAGCAGTGGCTCGTCCAGGTCGTCGCGCCCGAGCGCGACTGGACCGAGCACGCCGACGCGCAGGCCCGGCAGATCCTCCTGCTCGCGGTCATCGCCCTCGCGGTCGCGCTGGCGGGCGGCGTGGCGGTCGCGCGCTGGATCGCGCGCCCGCTCGGCCAGCTCGCGGAGCAGGCGCGGCGGATCCGCCAGGGCGACCTCGACGTGACGCTGGTGCCGACGAGCCGCGACGAGATCGGCGTGCTGACGAGGGCGATGAACGACATGGCGCGTGCCCTCCGCGACCGCAACTTCGTCCGCGAGGCGCTCGGCCGCTACGTGAGCCCCGAGCTCGCGGAGCGCTGCCTGCGGGACCGCAATGCCCTGCGGCTCGGCGGCGAGCTGCGCCAGGTCGCGATCCTCATGTCGGACCTGCGCGGGTTCTCCGCCCTCTCCGAGCGGCTGGGCGCGGAGGCGATGATCGACCTGATCAACCGCTACCTGGCGCGGATGACGCCGGTGATCCTCGCGCACGGCGGCACCATCAACGAGTTCATCGGCGACGCCATCCTGGTGCTGTTCGGCGCGCCGTTCGAGCGGCCGGACGACCCGCTGCGCGCCGCGCGCTGCGCGCTCGCCATGCAGGAGGCGATGGCGGACCTCAACGCGGAGAACGTCGCCCTCGGCCTCCCGGTGCTCTCGATGGGCATCGGCATCCACACCGGCGTCGTGGTCGCCGGCAACATCGGCAGCAAGGAGCACGTCAAGTACGGCGTCGTCGGTCCCGCCGTGAACCTGACGTCGCGCATCCAGGGGCTCGCCGCCGGCGGCCAGGTGCTGCTCTCCAGCGCCGCGCTGGCCCGCGTGCGCGGCACGGTGCGGGTCGGACCGCCCACGCGGGCGCGCGTGAAGGGCGTCGCCGACCCGGTCGTCGTGCAGCCCCTCCTCGGCATGCTCGACGACCCCACCGCGCCCCCCGCCCCCGCCCCCACTCCCTCGCTGGTCACCGACTAACCGCCCACCACCTTCGCCGGCGCTGTCCGACACGCGTGCGCGTACCTGCTCG
>DASUPA010000221.1:0-4188 GCA_036276335.1 Candidatus Methylomirabilota bacterium
CCGATCTCCTTGCGCGAGAGGTCCGGCCCCATGGCCTCCCGGCCCAGCCGCGCCAGGAACAGCTTGATCTCGCGCTCGAGGAAGTCGACCTGGTCGTCGCGCTTCTCGACGTCCTCCAGCAGCGCCTGGTTGTCCGTCCGGAACACCGTCACGGTGTCGCGCAGCATCCCCTGCACGACGTCGGCCATGCGGAGCGCCTCGCGCGTGGCCTGCCCGAGCGCGAGCGAGGGCTGGTCGAGCGCGCGCTCGTCGAGGTAGCGCGAGCGGAAGGGCGTGTCGCCCGTCTGGTCGTCGGGGACCATCGCCTCGATCACACGCGCCGCCCACGGCGTGAACGGCAGGAAGACGAGGCTGATGCCCAGGTTGAAGAACGTGTGGGCGTTGGCCACCTCGCGCGCGGGGTCGGCGGAGGTCATGGCGACGAGGTCGGTGAAGGGCCCGATGAACGGGAGCATCAGGGCGCCCCCGAAGACCTTGAAGGCGATGTGCGCCACCGCCACCCGCTTGGCCTCGGCGGTGGCGCCGATCGACGCCGCCAGCGCGGTGGCGCAGGTGCCGATGTTGGCGCCGATGACGATGGCGACGGCGCCCTCGAGCGTGATGAGCCCGTGGCTCGCGAGGACCAGCGCGACGCCGATGGTGGCCGCCGACGAGGCGACGAGGGCGCTGAAGGCGGCCGCCACGAGCACCGCCATCATCGGGCTCCCGGCCACGGCGCCGATCATCTGCGCGGCCAGCGGGTTGTCGCGGAGCGGGGCCACCCCGTCCAGGATCAGCTTCAGCCCGAGGAACATCAGGCCGAGGCCGAGCACCGCCTGGCCGACGTCCTTCATGGTGCGGCGGCCGGCCACGAACGTGATGACGAAGCCGAGGCCGATCAGCACCGGCGCGTAGTCGGTGATGCGGAAGGCGATGAGCTGGACGGTGAAGGTGGTGCCGAGGTCCGCGCCGAGGATGATGCCGAGCGTCTGGCGAAAGCTCATCAGCCCCGCCGACACGAACCCGATCAGCATCAGCGTGGTGGCGGCGGAGGACTGGATGATGGCGGTCACCGCCGCGCCCGAGAGCACCGCGGTCAGGCGGCTCCGCGCGAGCCCGGTCAGCAGGTGTCGCAGGCGGCCGCCGGCGGCGCGCTGCAGGCTGTCGCCGCTCAGGCGGATGCCGTAGAGCAGCAGCGCCATCCCGCCGAACATGGCGACCAGCACGCTCATGGCGCCGTCCGGGCGGGCGCGGGGACGCGCTGCAGGTGCGTCGGCCGCAGCGCGCCCGTCAGGTGCGAGGTGTCGTTCAGGCAGACGAGCCGGGGCGGACGCACGACGGTGAGCGAGGCGTTGTCGACGCGCAGGCGCCAGAGCTGGTTGAACGAGCAGCCGAGCAGGCAGCACGCGTAGACGCTGATCACGCCGCCGTGGGCGATGACGGCCACGTCGTCGCCGGGAGCGTGGGCGGCGGCGATGCGCTCGATGGCGGTGCGCACGCGCGCGCTCACGGCGTCGAGCGGCTCGCCGCCGGGCGGCGGGCAGTCGTGCGGCGCGTAGAGCCAGGCGCGGTACGGATCGCCCGCCTGGCCCGAGATCTCCTCGACCGTGCAGCCCTCCCACTGCCCGAGCGACAGCTCGCGCAGATCGTCCAGCGGCACCAGCGGCACCCCGGTGCCCTCCAGCGCGATCTCGGCCGTCTCCACCGCGCGCCGGAACGGGCTCACGTACGCGGCGGCCAGTCGATAGCCGCGGAGCCCGCGGCCGAGGGCGCGCGCCTGCTCGACCCCGAGCGGAGAGAGCGGCACGTCGGTGGACCCCTGGAAGCGCCGCTCGGCGTTCCACACCGACTGGCCGTGGCGCGCCAGGAGGAGTCTCACGCGGCCCCCGCGGGCGGCGCGCCGCCGCTCGAGGCCGCCGCGCGGGCGGCGCGCAGGCGCTCCAGCACCTCGTCGCGCCCGAGGAGCGCCAGCACGTCGAAGAGCGGCGGCGACGCCGTGCGGCCGGTGACCGCCAGCCGCGTGAGCTGCGCCAGGTCGACGAGCTTCAGGCTCATCGACTCGGCCAGCCCCCGGTACAGCGCCTCGAGGGCCGGCGCCGCGAACGGCTCGACCGCGGCCAGCCGTGCCTCCAGCACGCCGAGCCGCTCGGCGCCGGCGGGCGTGAGGAGCTTCGCCCGCGCCTTGTCGTCGTACCCGGCCGGCCGCTCGAAGTAGAAGCGGCCGACCTCGACCAGCTCGCGCAGGGTCCGGGCCCGCTCGCGGAGGGTGTCGAGCATCGGACCGAGCCGCGCCGGCGGCGGTGCCGTCAGGCCCGCCGCCTCGACGAACGGGCGCACGAGCGCGGCCAGCCGCGCGCCGTCGGCGGCCTTGATGTGCTCGTGCGAGAGCCACTCGAGCTTCGTCTGGTCGAAGACGGCGCCGGCCGAGGACACGTCCTTGATGTCGAACCGCTCGACGAGCTCGGCGCGCGTGAAGATCTCCTGGTCGCCCGAGGACCACCCCAGCCGGGCCAGGTAGTTCACCATCGCCTCCGGCAGGATCCCCTGCTCGCGGTACGCCTGGACGGAGGTGGCGCCGTGGCGCTTGGAGAGCCGGGCGCGGTCGGCGCCGAGGATCATGGAGACGTGGGCGAAGGCCGGCACCGCGTAGCCGAGGGCGGCGTAGCAGAGCACCTGCTTGGGCGTGTTCGACAGGTGATCGTTGCCGCGGATGACGTGCGTGATGCGCATCGTCACGTCGTCGACGACGACGCAGAAGTTGTAGGTCGGCGTGCCGTCCGTCCGGACGAGGATCCAGTCGTCGAGCTGCGCGTGGTCGAAGGTCACGGGCCCGTGGATGAGGTCGTCGACCACGGTGCTGCCCGTGTCCGGGATCCGCAGGCGGAGCGCGCCGGCGGCGAGGCCGCGGTCGCGGCAGCGGCCGCTGTAGCGGAAGGTCTCCTTGCGCGCCTCAACCGCCTTGCGCTCCCGCTCCAGCAGCTCGGGCGGGCAGTCGCAGTGGTACGCGCGGCCGGCCGCCACCAGCCGGGCCGCGTGCTCCCGGTAGAGGTCGAAGCGCTCGGTCTGCCGGTACCCCGGCGCCGGCGGTCCCTCGTCCCAGTCGAGCTCCAGCCACCGCAGCGCGTCGACGATGGAGGCGATGTTCTCCTCCGTCGAGCGCGAGCGGTCGGTGTCCTCGATGCGGAGGACGAACGCGCCGCCGTGGTGGCGCGCGAACAGCCAGTTGAAGAGGGCCGTGCGTGCGCCGCCGACGTGCAGGTGCCCCGTGGGGCTGGGCGCGAACCGCACGCGGATGCCGCTGTTCATGCCCCTCAGTAGCGCTCGAAGAGCCGGCCCCAGCCGGTGGCGGCGAAGGTGCGGATGCGCGCGCGGCCGACGGTCGGGTACCAGAGGAAATCGTGGTACACGTTCGAGGCGAACGGCGCCCACACCACGAGCGGCGAGTGCAGCAGCAGGCGCTTCAGGGGCCGCAGCGGCCCGCGCCGGATGAGCTGGTCGCCCCAGATGACGAGCGAGCGGCTCGTCTTGAACCCCATGGTCGTCGCCGCCGCGTCCACGTCGCCGACGATCTCGATGTCCCGCGGATCGGCGACGCCGAGCCCCCGCTCGTGGCACATGGCGAGGTAGCGGATCGACAGCGGGTCGAAGCCCATGATCCGGGCGGCCACGGCGTCGATGGCCACCTGGTCCTGGGAGGCGAGGATGAGGTTGCCCACGCGCGGGATCATCGTGCGCGGTCCCGCCCCGTCGCCCATCACCGTCCCGTCCATCACCGCCAGCACGCGCGGATGCAGCTCCCGCTGCATGTACATGAGGTCCACCATCACCTCGTGGATGAACTCGTGCGCGTAGTGGCGCACCTCCTTCAGCAGCCCGCCGAACGCGTTCTTGATGGCGCCGGTGGTCTGGGAATGCCCGTGCACTTTCACCGTCGGCGCGTGGAGCACGTTCTTCCCCACGTACATCTTCGGGATCTCGATGCCCTCGGGGAAGATCTGGTTGAGCTTCAGCAGCGGGCTCCTGAACGGGTAGATGACCCACTCCACGTCGGGCAGCGGGATGAACGGCAGCCCGTGGCGCTCCAGCACCGGATACCACTTGTTGTTCCGGCAGCCCTTCACCGGGTTCGTGACGACGGTCTTGTTCTCGACGGGGAAGATGCGCCGCCGGTCGTAGCCGTCCTCCAGCAGCGTCGACAGCACGCCGTCG
>DASUPA010000222.1:0-7227 GCA_036276335.1 Candidatus Methylomirabilota bacterium
GTCCCAGCGCGGTTCACGATTCGCGTCGCGGTTGGAGAGGCGCCGCAGCCGGCGCACGACGCCACCCACCCCCCGGGCGGCAAAGGTCGAGAGCGCCGCGCCCGGCGGCGTCTTGTAGAACGGGCTGAACTTGTCCGGGAAGCCCGGCATCGTGCATCCGATGCAGATGCCGCCGGCGTGCATGCAGCCGCCCATGTGGTTGATGGCGCCGCGGGCGACGATGTTGCAGTTCACCACCGGCCCCCAGCAGCCGATCTCCACCAGGCACTCGGGGTCGCCGTAGCGCCGCGCGAAGATGCCCTCCTCGTAGAACCCGGCCCGCGTGCAGCCCTGGTGCACGGTGTCCTTGAACAGCCACGCCGGCCGCCCGAGCTGGTCGAACGTCGGCAGCGGCCCGAGCCCCTGCAGGAACAGCAGCACGGCGAAGACGGTCTCCGTGAAGTTGTCGCCCTGCGGCGCGCAGCCCGGGATGTTGATGACGGGCAGCCCGAACGCGCTGCGATAGTCCTTGCCGAGGAAGTCCATGAGGCTCATGGCGCCGGTCGGATTGCCCTCGGCGGCCGGGATGCCGCCCCACGTGGCGCAGGTGCCAATGGCGATGGTGGCCGCCGCGCCGGGGGCCAGGCGCTCGAGCCACGTCGCCGTCGGCACGGGATGGCTGCCCTCCTGCCCGCTCATGGCCTCCACGCCCATCGCGGAGAAGTAGCCGCCGGTGCGTCCGGCGATGCGCTCGTCGGCGACCGAGCCCTCGTAGACCACCACGTACGGCGCGCCGAGCCTGCCCTCGTACGCGTCGCGGAAGGCCTTCACGAAGTCCGCTCCCGTCTCCACGGAGAGCACGGGGTGGTGGAGGATGACCTTCGGCATGGCCGGCACCGTGCCCGCCAGCAGCCCCTCGATCCCCGGATTGGTGGCGCCCGCGACGGAGATGGTGCAGCCGTCGCAGCTCATGCCCGCCAGCCAGTAGACGTGCACGGTGCGCAGCGGGCCGAGCGGCAGACGCTGCGGCCGCGTGTCGGGCTGCGTCTCCGCGATCGGCGGCTGGGTCCCCTTGACGGCCTCACGATCGACGACGGTGGCCATGGTGTGCTCCTAGCAGATCCTCGGCAGCTGCTCGCCCTGCAACATGTCGACGATCCGGCGGCCCCCGACGGCGGTCTCGAGCACCACCAGCCGCGCCCGGTCGTCGACGACCTCGCCCACCACGCATGCCTCCCGCCCCTCCGGCTGCGCGCGCATGACCTCCAGCACGCGCGCCGCGTCGCCCTGCGGGACGACCGCCAGCAGCTTGCCCTCGTTCGCGACGTACAGCGGGTCGAGACCGAGCAGCTCGCACACGCCGCGCACCGGCTCGCGCACGGGGATGGAGGACTCCCGCACCACGATACCGACCTTCGACCGCTGCGCCAGCTCGTTCAGCGCCGTGGCCACGCCGCCGCGGGTGGGGTCGCGGAGACAGCGGATGTCGGCTCGGGTGGCGAGCATGGCGCGCACCAGCCGGTGCAGCGGCGCCGTGTCGCTGGCGATCGGCGTCTCGAGCTCGAGGTCGGCGCGCGCGGCCATGATGGCCATCCCGTGCTCGGCGACGGGGCCGCGCAGGATGACCACGTCTCCCGGACGCGCGCGGTCGGACGAGATCGCGAGCGGGTGCATGACGAGCCCGACGCCGGTCGTGGTCACGAAGCAGCCGTCGGCCTTGCCGCGGTCGACGACCTTGGTGTCGCCCGCCACCAGCTGCACGCCGGCGGCGGCCGCCGCCTTCTGCATCGAGGCCACGATACGGTGCAGGTCGGCGAGGGGGAAGCCCTCTTCCAGGACGAAGGCGGCCGCGAGGTAGAGCGGCAGTGCGCCGGCCATGGCGAGGTCGTTCACGGTGCCGTTCACGGCGAGGTCGCCGATGTCGCCGCCCGGAAAGAAGAGCGGCGTGACCACGTAGGCGTCGGTGGTGACGGCGACGCGCGCGCCGCCCACCTCCACCACCGCCGCGTCGTCGCGCCGCTCGAGGATGTCGTTGCGGAACGCCGGCAGGAAGCAGCGCGCGAGGAGCTCGGCGGTCATGCTGCCCCCGCTCCCGTGGCCGAGCAGGATCCGGTCCGATCCCGACAGCGGGAGCGGACAGGAGAGCGTCAGGTCCTCAGACCACATCCTCTTCTCCCAGCGCGAGGTGGACCAGGTCCCAGAGGACGTGGTAGAGCGCGACGTGCGTCTCCTGGATCCGGTGAATGCTGAACGAGGGCACCACGAACGCGTGCTCGGCGAGGTCGGCGAGGCGCCCGCCGTCCTTGCCGGTGAAGGCGATGGTGAGCAGCCCCAGCTCGTCTGCCACTTCCAGCGCATGCACGAGATTCGGCGACTGGCCGCTCGTGCTGAGCGCCAGGGCCATGTCGCCGCGCCGCGCGTGGGTCCGGAGCTGGTCGCCGAAGACGCGGGCGAAGTCCCGGTCGTTGGCGATGGCCGTGAGGAGCGCGGGGTCCGTGGTCAGAGCGATCGCGGGCAGCGGGCGGCGCTTGGCGAGGATCGGGTGGCAGAACTCGACGGCCACGTGCTGCGCGTCGGTGGCGCCACCGCCGTTGCCCATGACCCACAGCCGGCCGCCTCGCTCGAAGGCGGCCGCCATGACGCGCGCGAGCGCCTCGATGCGGTCGGCCTCGGCGCGGAAGAACACCTCCTTCACCTCCGCGCTCTCCCGCGCCTTCCTGAGGATGGCGTCCTTCATGGCGCCACCGCCGCCCGGTGCCGGCCGTAGGCGTAGTAGGCCGCACAGGCGCCCTCCGCGGAGACCATGGTGGCGCCGAGCGGCGTGGCCGGCGTGCACCGCTCGCCGAAGGCGGGACACTCGTGGGGCTTGCGGAGGCCGCGCAGGATCTGGCCGCTGATGCACTCCGCCGGCTCGAGCGTCTCCAGCGTCGCCACCTCGAATCGGCGCTCGGCGTCGTGGTCCCGCAGCTCCCCGCGGAGGCGCAGCCCGGACTTCGGGATGGTGCCGATCCCGCGCCACTTGCGATCGCAGACCTCGAAGGCCGACCACATCAGCCGCTGGGCGGCCGGGTTGCCGGCGCGCGCCACCACGCGCGAGTACTGGTTCTCCACGCGCGCCTCGCCCGCCTCCAGCTGGCGCACCGCGCGCAGCACGCCGTCGAGCAGGTCGACCGGCTCGAAGCCGGTGACCACCACCGGCACCCGGTAGTGGCGGGCGAGCGCCTCGTACTCGCGGACGCCCATGACCGTGCAGACGTGGCCGGGCCCCAGGAAGGCTTGCACCCGGTTGCCGGGCGACTGCAGCACGGCCGCGATGGCGGGCGGCACCAGGACGTGGGACACGAGCAGCGTGAAGTTTCGCAGCCCGAGCGTGCGCGCGCGGGTGACGGCCAGCGCGTTGGCAGGCGCGGTGGTCTCGAACCCGATGGCGAAGAAGACGACCTCGCGAGCAGGGTTGTCCTGCGCGATGCGGACGGCGTCCAGCGGCGCGTACACGATCCGCACGTCGGCGCCCTCCGACCTGAGCCGGAGGAGGTCGGTGCGCGAGCCGGGCACGCGCAGCATGTCGCCGAACGAGGTGAAGATGACGCCGGGCAGCCGCGCGATGGCGTGCGCCTTGTCGATCTGCTCGAGCGGCGTCACGCACACCGGGCACCCCGGGCCGTGCACCAGCTCGAGCTCGGGCGGCAGCAGCCGGTCGACCCCGTGCTTGACGATCGAGTGCGTCTGCCCCCCGCAGACCTCCATCAGGGTCCACGGCCGCGTGGTCGCGCGGCGGATCTCGTGCACGATCCTCGCGGCCACACGTCCGTCACGGTACTCGTCGAGGTACTTCATGGCTCCGGCGGCGCCTCCAGCTCGTCCAGCTGTCCGAGCTCGGCGAGGAAGCGGTAGGTGCGCTCGGCCTCCTCGGGATCGACCTTGCTGAGCGCGAAGCCGACGTGGACGAGGACGTAGTCGCCGACACCGGCCTCCGGCAGATGCTCGAGGCACACCTTGCGCACCGTGCCGCCGAAGTCCGCGCGTCCCATGCGCAGCCCGCGATCCTCGTACACGTCCAGCACCTTGCCCGGGACGGCGAGGCACATCAGCGCGCTCCCTCGGCGTCCGCCAGCCGGCGGGCGGCCACGGCGGCCTGCCCGAGGGCAAGCCCCCCGTCGTTCGCCGGCACCTGGCGATGACTGTAGACCTCGAACCCCGCCGCGGCGAGCTCGGCAACCGCGGACTCCAGCAGCCAGGCGTTCTGGAAGACGCCCCCGCTCAGCGCGACCGCGTCGAGCCCGGTGCGCTCGCGGATACGACGACACACCTGGACGAGCACGTCGGCGAGGGTGGCGTGGAAGCGCGCGGCGATGGCGGCCGGCGGTGTCCGCCGCACGAGGTCCTCCACCACGCCCCGGACGATGTCGGGCGTCCGCACGACCAGCATGGCGTCGCGCTCGACCACCGCGGTGGGATACGTGCGATCGGCGCGCGGTCCGGCGAGGGCCTCGAGCTCCATGGCCGCCTGCGCCTCGAAGCCGACGCGATCGCGCACGCCCAGCAGGCTGGCCACCGCGTCGAACAGCCGGCCGGCGCTCGAGGTGAGCGGCGCGTTCAGCCCCCGCGCGATCGCCTGGCCGAGCAGACGCCACGCGGCACGATCGAGGCGGCGCACGAAGGCGAGGTCGAGGTCGTGCATCGCCTCGCCGTACGCCGCCTGCAGGAACGCGGCGGCCATGCGCCACGGCTCGCGCGCGGCGCGATCGGCGCCGGGCAGCGGCACGTACTCCAGGTGGCCGGCCCGCTCGAACCCGGCGAGGTCGGCGACGAGGAACTCGCCGCCCCACGCGTGACCGTCGGCGCCGTGGCCGGTGCCGTCCCAGGCGACGCCGATCACGCGGCGATCCACGCCGTTGTCGGCCAGACAGCTCGCCACGTGCGCGTGGTGATGCTGCACGGCGATACGCTCGACGCCCTCGAGCGAGCGCGCGTAGACCGTGGAGCGATACGCGGGGTGGAGATCGTGGGCGACCACGACCGGCGTGACGTCGAGCAGGCGCCGGAGATGGCCGAGGGCGTCGGCCCAGGCGCGGAAGGCGCGCTCGTGCGTCAGGTCGCCGACGTGCTGGCTCATGAACGCCTCGCGACCGCGGACCAGCGCGAAGGCGCTCTTGAGATCGCCGCCGCAGGCGAGGACGGGCCGCGACGCGGCCACCGGCAGGCGAATCGCGAGCGGCACGTATCCGCGCGAGCGGCGGATCAGCCGCGGGGCCTCGCGCACCACCTGCGCCACGGAGTCGTCGCAGAACATCTCGATGGGACGGTCGTGCGTCAGCACCAGGTCGGCGATGCCGCGCAGGCGGCCGCCGGCGTCGTCGTCTCGGTACGCGATCACGTCGTCGCTGGCGTTGCCGCTCGTCATCACCAGCGGCCGGTCCACCGCGTCGAGGAGCAGGTGATGAAGCGGCGTGTAGGGCAGCATCAGGCCGAGCCGGCGGGTGCCGGGCGCGACGTCGGGCGTCACCGCCGCGGTCGGCCTCCGGACGAGGAGCACGATCGGCCGCGCAGCCGAGGTGAGCAGGCGCGCCTCCGCAGGGGAGACCTCGCACAGCCGGCGCGCGACATCCACGTCCCTCACGATGACCGCCAGCGGCTTGGCGTCGCGGCGCTTGCGGCGGCGCAGCCTGGCGACGGCATCCGCCCGCGTCGCGTCGCACGCGAGATGGTAGCCGCCGATGCCCTTGATGGCGACGATGCCGCCCTCGACGAGCGCGGCGGCGACGGCCGCCACCGCGTCGGCCGCGCCGATCGCGGCGCCGTCCGGCGCGAGGAGTGCCAGGCGCGGCCCGCACGCCGGGCACGCGATGGTCTCGGCGTGGAAGCGGCGATCGCCCGGCGCCTCGTACTCACCGCGGCAGGGCGCGCACGGCGGAAAGTCGGCCATGGCGGTGCGCTCGCGGTCGAAGGGCAGGGCGCGCACGATGGTGAAGCGTGGCCCGCACACCGCGCACGTGAGCAGCGGATAGCGATGGCGCCGAGCGCGCGGATCGCGCACCTCGGTCAGGCACTCCTCGCAGGTCGGGACGTCGGGGGTGGGGAGGAGCCGCGCCGGCCCCCCGAGGTCGCTCGGCTCGATCGCGAACGCACGCGCCGCGCCACGGGGCGTCTGCCAGTGCACCGCCCCTTGCGACGCCGGGGGCGCGAGGCTTGCGAGGTCGCGCAGGAACCGATCGAGCGCGTCCGCGTGGCCCTCGACGTCCACCAGCACGCCCTGGAGCGAGTTCCGCACCGAGCCGCCGAGACGGTGGCGGTTGGCCAGACGGCAGACGGCCGGCCGGAAGCCCACCCCTTGCACGACGCCCTCGATGGCGATGGTGCAGCGGCGGATCCTGAGCGCCGGCGGAACGTGCGCGATGGCGGTCATCGAGCTCCCTGGCTTCGCTGCGACGCGACGGCCGATGACGCTCAGTCTAGGGTGCGGTCACGAGGCGGTCAAACGACCGCGCGCTCGACGCTTCGAAATTCCGAAGCGCGGCGGCGTGCGCTAGACTGTCCGGACTCGGGTTTGTGTTAACTCCGTCGCTGTCGCCGCGAGCTCCCGACAGCCCCGTCGCCAACAAGGACCTTGACGCCGACTGGCTGGGGAGAGCCTTCCCGGCAGCTCTCTCGGGCTCAGATCACGGCTGCACTGATGTTCATATCGACTTCGAATCCATGCTCGGTACGATCCTGGGTGGCCCGCCTCGTCCAGCGCAGCGGCGGGCTGGCTTCGCCATACAACTTCTCAACCTGTCGAGATTCGATCAGTACATCGAGCTCGACCTTTCGGGACTCGAGGGCCTACAGCCCGTCGAGGCTGCCGGGGGCAATCACTTTCCGAAGGTTGAGGCGCGGCCGTACCCGCTGACGGTCGCGCCTCACGGCTATTTGTGGCTCGCGCTGGAACCGCCGCCAGGGTCGGATCTGAAGGCTGGGTGTGGGGATCGGACCACCGCGCCCATTGTCGTTGACGATTGCTGGAAGAGCCTTGTGGTCGGAAAGGAACGAGGCGCGCTCGAGGAGCGGTTGCCAGACTATTTTCAGGGGCGACCGTGGTTCACGCAGCGGGGGCGTCGCATCCTCGCCGCCTCGATCGCCGAAGTGATTCCAGTGCCGACCGGACGAGCTCTTTCTTCATCACGCTCGTGCGGCTGGACTACGCCGACCGCGAGCCGGATACGTACGTGCTTCCGATCGCATGGGCGACCGGCACCCAGGCCGATGACA
>DASUPA010000223.1:0-2599 GCA_036276335.1 Candidatus Methylomirabilota bacterium
TCGTGCGGGCGATCATCGGCCGCCCCGCGGTCCTGGCCGCCGTCAACCGGCTGCGCGCGCGGTTCAACCGGCCGCCGCTGACGGTCTAGCGCTCCGCCGTCAGGGCAACGCGTCGTACCCGGGATCGCCCGGATTGAAGACGCGGCGCTGGCCGCTCGCGTCCACGACGACCTTCGGCCGGATGGTCGTGACGATGCGGTCGCGCAGCCGGCCCAGCGCCTCCGCGCTCGAGGCGGCGCCGTCGAAGAGCATGAGGTTGCGCACGGTGGGGTTGCGCAGCGGCAGCTCGCCGCGCGCGTGCGCGTCGAGCGCCTCGCGCGGCGACAGCCACCGGAGCGAGATCATCTCGTGGTCGTCGCCGACCGCGTCCTGACCCGCCGGCACCGGCGCCGCGAAGAAGCGGGTGTCGAACCGGAGGGGCATGTCGACCGGCGTGATCCAGTGGGCGAAGTACACGAGGGTGTCGGTGGCCAGCCGCAGCTTCTCCTCCTTGACCATCGGCCAGAAGGCGCGGTTGTCGGCCTGGATCGCGCGCCGGTACTCCGCGACCCGCGCCGGCGGCAGGTGCACGGGCCCGCCGTCCTCCCGCGTGGCGAGCAGGATGCCGGCCTCCTCGAACGTCTCGCGGATCGCGCCGATCCAGTAGCCCAGCGCGGTGGACGGCGCGTGCTCGAGGGCGAGCGTGCGTGCGGCGGTGGCGAGGTCGAGCCCGGCGCACCAGCGGACCGCGTCGTCCGGGTTGTCGTCGGCCTCGAGCTTGCCGCCGGGGAAGACGAAATCGCCCGCGGCGAACTTGCTCTTGTGGTGGCGCTGCATCAGGAGCACCTCGACGCTGCCTGCGGGGCGATCGCGCAGCAGCACGAGCGTGGCGGCCGGCGCGGGCACGACCGGTTGTTTGACGGGCACGGCGTAGTGTGCCACGCTAGCGCGCGGTTGTCATTCCAGACAGGAGGACCGCGCGGTCATGGGCGCTGAAGCGACGCTGAAGGCCAGGAACATCACGCTGCCGACGCAGTCGACGCCGATGGCGAACTACGTGAGCGCCGTGCGGTCCGGCAATCTGCTCTTCCTGTCCGGCCACGGTCCCGTGCGCACCGAGGGCAAGCCGTCCGCGCGCGGCAAGCTCGGCAAGGAGCTCTCCACCGAGCAGGGATACGCGGTCGCGCGGGAGGTGGGCCTCAGCCTCCTCGCCACGGCCCGGACGAGCCTCGGCAGCCTCGACAGGGTCAAGCGCGTCGTGAAGGTGCTCGGCATGGTGAACTCCGCCGAGGGCTTCCAGGAGCAGCCGAAGGTGATCAACGGCTTCTCCGACCTGATGGTCGAGGTGTTCGGGGAGGCCATCGGCAAGCACGCGCGCTCGGCGGTCGGCATGGCGGAGCTGCCCATGGGGATCCCGGTCGAGATCGAGATGATCCTGGAGGTCGAGTGATGGAGGTGCTGCTCGACGCCGCCGCCGCCGCCATCTCGCTCGCGTTCCTGACGATCCTCGGCATCATCAGCGGCGTCGCGCTGCCCGGCCTCTTCATCGCGGCCGCCGCGCCCTGGCTCGACTGGCTGCTGCCCACCCGCAAGAAGCCCTGACCGCTCCGCGCTGATGGGTGCGAGATACTTCGGTGCCGCCGTGCGGCGGCGCGAGGACCCGCGCTTCCTCCGGGGCGAGGGCCGGTTCGTCGACGACGTCACGCTGCCCGGGCTGCTGCACGCCGCCTGCGTGCGCTCGCCCCACGCGCACGCCCGGATCCGGTCGATCGACGCCGCCCGCGCGCGCGCCATGCCCGGCGTCGCGGCCGTCTTCACCCACGCCGACCTCGCCCGCTGGCTGAAGCCGCTGCCGCTGTTCGGCGCCGCCCCGCCCGGCCTGGCCGCCGCCGTGCGGTTCGACGTGCGGCAGGCGCCCCAGCTCGCCCTCTGCAAGGACGTCGTGCGCCACGTCGGCGAGATCGTGGCCATGGTCGTCGCCGACAGCCGGGCGCGCGCCGAGGACGCCGCGGAGGCCGTCGCCGTCGAGTGGGAGCCGCTGCCCGCCCTCACCGACATGGTGGCCGCGGGCGAGCCCGGCGCGCCGCTGCTCTATCCCGAGTGGGGCACCAACGTGGCCGTCGGCTTCCGCCACGCCATCGGCGATGCCGAGCGGGCTCTCGCGGCCGCCGACGTCGTCGTGGAGGAGACGTTCCGGATCCAGCGCTACGTCGGCATGCCGCTGGAGACGCGGGGCGTCGTGGCGCAGTGGGACCGGCGCGACGGCACCCTGACCACCTGGAACAGCACGCAGGTGTCCCACTTCGTCCAGCAGGGCCTCGTCGCGGCGCTGGAGCTGCCGCCGCACAAGATTCGCGTGATCGCGCCCGACCTCGGAGGCGGCTTCGGCACCAAGGCCTCCGGCTATCCGGAGGACGTGCTGGTGCCGCTGGCGGCCCGGACGCTGCACCGGCCCGTGAAGTGGATCGAGGACCGGCGGGAGCACATGATGGCCGCCGCCCACGCGCGCCACCAGACGCACACGATCCGCCTCGGCGCCCGCCGCGACGGGACGATCGTCGGCCTCGCCGACCGCATCTGGCTCGACCTCGGCGCCTACAACGTCTGGGGCATCGTGCTG
>DASUPA010000224.1:0-6932 GCA_036276335.1 Candidatus Methylomirabilota bacterium
CGCGAGCACGAGGACCGCGAGCGCCGTGCGCCGCAAGCGGGTGTCGACGACGGCCAGATCGGCTTCGTGAGACGTCTTGAAGTAGCCGCCGCCGAGCGCCACCTAGACGCGCTCCAGCTCTTCCCTGGTGCCGAACAGTCCCCAGGGCCGGATGAGGAGCATCACGAGGAGGCAGAGGAAGGGCGAGACGTCGGACAGCAGCGGGTTGCCGTATCGGATGGACAGCACCTCGACGGCCGCGACGATGACGGCCGCCGGCAGCACCCCGGCGAGGCTGTCGAGACCGCCCACCAGCGCCACCGCGAACGCGCGCAGGCCGAGCACGTCGAGCGACGGCTCCAGCCGGACGTTGCTCGAGTAGATCATGCCGGCCAGCCCGCCCGCGAACGCGGCGAGCGCCCACGACAGCGCGAACACGCCGTGGAAGTTGATGCCGCGCTGGGAAGCCAGCAGGGCGTGCTCGCCCGCCGCGCGCATCTGGATGCCCAGCGGCGAGAGGCGAAGGAACAGGAAGAGCCCGGCGAACAGCGTGGCGGCCGTCCCGATCATCACGAGGTCGAAGGTCGACACCACCGCGCCGCCGGGCAGCGCGCGCGGCGGATTCGTCAGCCCCAGGCTCTGCAGCGGATGGCGGGTGCGGTCGGTGAAGACGAAGACGATGCCGGCGCGCAGCAGGATGCCGAGCGTGACGGTGACCAGCACGGCCGCGAAGACGGGATGGCCGGCCATGGGCCGCATCAGCACGAGGTACACGACCACGCCGGTCAGCGCGCTCGCGAGCGCCGCCAGCGGCAGCGACACCGCCGGCGCTCCCGGGAAGGCGGCGGCCAGCGCGAAGAGGAAGTAGCCGCCGAGCGTGAGGAGGTCGCCCTGGGCGAGGTTCAGCACGCGCGACGACCGGTACACCAGCACGTAGCCGGCCCCGAGCAGGGCGTAAAGACTCGCGACGACGAGCGTCGTCGCCAGCGCCTGCAGCATCTACTTGATGTCCAGCTTGGACCAGCCGCCCACCGACACGATCGCGCTCTTTGCCGTGTCCCAGCGGTAGACCTTGTAGTAGGTGACCTTGCGGTAGTGGTTGTCGGCGGTCATCTCGATCGGGCCGCCGCGCAGCCCCCTGGTATCGACGCTCACGGTGGCCAGCGACTGCGCCAGCTTCTCGCGGGAGCAGGGCCAGCCGCACGCGCGCAGACCCGCCTCCAGCACCATCGCCGACGTCCAGCCCTCCGCCATGTAGTGGGCCGGATGGTTGGTCTGCCCCTTCACGATGCGCGTGATCTCGGCGTGGATCGGGAGGTTCTCCGTGAACATCGCGTTGCCCGTCAGCGCGTGCAGGTTGGGCAGCTTCAGGCGGGTCAGCTCGTCCTGCGCGGGTTGGTGGCCGTAGAGGATGTAGTGGCCCTTCCAGCCGATGCGGTGCAGCGCCTCGAAGACGCCGATCTCGACGCCCCAGGGCGCCCACGAGAAGACCCAGTCGGCGCCGGCCTCCTTGAGCGTCTGCGCGAACGGCGTGAAGTCGGACGCCGCCCCCGGCACCACCACCACCGGAATGGCCTCCATGCCCATCTCCCGGGCGAGCTGCTCGGCGAACTCGAGCTCGATGCGCGACAGGGGAATGTCCTGCGCCGCGAAGCCGACCTTCACCTTCCGGCCGCCCGCCTGCGCCTTGATGAAGCCGAGCGCCATCCGGCTGTCCCACTTCGAGCCGTACGACGTCGTGCAGAAGATCAGCGGGTGCGCCGGCGGGAACGCCTCGCGGGGACACACGCCGCCCCCGAAGAGCAGCGGCGTCTTCGTCGCCTCCGCCTCGCTCTGCACGGGCTTGTACGTCGCGGAGATCGACGCGTTGATCATGAGGATGGCGCTCTCGCTGAACTTCTTCGACGCGGCCGCCGCGCGCTGCGGCTCGCCCCGGTCGTCCTCGTAGGCGATCTCCACGGGATGACCGTTGATGCCGCCTGCCTCGTTCACGCGCTTGAAGTAGGCGCGATAAGCCTCGTAGGTCGGCGCGTAGCCGGCGGAGAAGCGCCCGGTGATGGCGGCCGTCATCCCGATCCGGTAGGGCTCCGGCGCCTGCGCGGGCGCCGGCAGCGCGCTGCCCAGCGTCAGCACCCCGAGCGCAGCGATGAACACCCGTCGTCGCATGTCAGCTCTCCTTTGTGAGGGCGGCCACCGCGGCCGTGATCCGCCGTTCCTCGTCCGACGCGAACATCGACTCCACCAGGTCCTGGTACCGCTCCAGCATCAGCCGGCGCTTGACCTTGCGCGTGGGCGTCACCGGCTCGCCCTCCTGCTCGGGGTCGAGCTCGCGCGGCAGCACCCGGAAGGCCTTCACCTGCTCGACGCGCGCGAGGCCGGCGTTCGCCCGCTCGATCTCCCCCGCCAGCAGTCGCGTCACCTCGGGATGGCTCGCCAGCGACGCGTACCCCGTGTAGGCGAGCCCGCGCTCGCGCGCCCATTCCGCCACCGTCTCGTAGTCGAGCTCGATCAGGGCCGCCAGATACTTGCGGCGCTCGCCGAAGACCGCCGCCTCGCTGATGTACGGGCTCGCGCGCAGGCAGGTCTCGATCCGGGACGGGCTCACGTTCTTGCCTCCCGCCGTGATCAGAATGTCCTTCTGGCGATCGACGAGACGGATGGCGCCGTCGTCCGTGCAATCGGCCAGGTCGCCGGTGGCGAGCCAGCCGTCGCGATAGCTCGCCGCGGTCGCCGCCTCGTCGCGCCAGTATCCGGCGAACAGGTCGGGGCCACGCACCAGCACCTCACCGCCGGCACCGAGCCGCACCTCGACGTTCGGCGCCGGCGTGCCGACGTCGCCGGGCCTCGGATACGGTCCGCGCTGGCCCGACACGAGGGCGCCTCCCGTCTCCGTCTGCCCGTACGCCTCGCAGAGATTCACGCCCCAGGCCTGCCACAGCGTCGCCACGGCGGGCGGCAGCGGGGCACCGCTGGAGAGCACGAGGCGCGCGCGGGCGAAACCGATCTTCTCCAGCAGCCACCGGAACACGAGCGCGCGGGCGGCGCCGGCCGCCAGGCGCGCGGCCGGCGAGGCCCGCCCGCCGCGCCGCGCGCTGGCCGCCTTCCGGCCCAGCACGAGCGCAGCGCGATAGGCGGCCCGCTTCAGCGGCGAGGAGGCGTCGATGCCGACGAGCAGGTGGGCCGCGAACTTCTGGAGATAGCGCGGCACCGTGAACACGAACGTCGGCGCGATCTCGTAGAGCGTCTCCGCGAACGTGTCGACGCCCTCGGGATAATGGGGGACGATGTCCGCGAGCAGCGGCATCGTGATCACCGTGTTGCGTCCCATCGTGTGGCAGAGCGGCAGCATGGCGACCACGCGGTGTGGCCGCTCCGCGAGCACGGGGTAGTGGGCGAGGATGTTGGCGCAGGCGGCCAGGTGCTGCCCGTGGCGGTAGAGCGCGCCCTTCGGGTGCCCCGTCGTCCCCGAGGTGTAGACGATGGTGGCGGCGTCCGCGGGTCGCACGGCGGCCGCGAGGCCGGCGAGCTCCTCGACACCCGCCGCGGCGCCGCCGCGCGCCTCGACGTCGGCGAAGCGGTGCACCCGGTCGCGGCGGTACATGAACAGCGCGCGGGTGTCGACGACGACCACGCCCCGGACGGCCGGACACTGATCGACCACGGCGAGGACCTTGTCGAGATGCTCCTGGTCCTCGGCGATTACCACGCGGGCGCCGCCGTGCTCCAGCAGATAGCGGACCTCGGCCGGGGCGCTGGTCGGATAGATCCCGTAGGTGACGGCGCCGAGCGCCTGCGCGGCGAGGTCGGCGATCGTCCACTCGGGACACGGGTTGCCGATGATGGCGACGGCGGTGTCGCGGCCGACGCCGAAGGCCGCGGCCAGGCCGTGCGCGACGGCCGCCACGCGGGCGGCCAGCGCCGCCCAGGTGACCTCGCGGTAGACGCCCAGCTCCTTGGCGCGGAACGCGACCGCATCCGGGCGCGTACGCGCGCGCTCGACCAGGAGCCCGGGGATGGTGGACCCGCGAAGCCGCTCGAAGTCCATCGTGGTCGGTGATTCTAGGGCGTCGTGCCTCGGGGCGCGAGCGTATAGTGGGGCGCTGATGGCGGACTTCAAGCGTTCCCGGCGTCCGGTCCGCGCGCCGCGATGAGCGTCACCGAGACGGTGAAGAGCGTGGGGCTCCGGGCCGGCGCCCGGGTCGTCGGCGTGGCCGCCGCCGAGGCCTTTCGCGCCGGCGTGCCCGAGGGCTTCCGTCCCGAGGACATCCTGCCGGGCGCGCGCAGCGTCGTCGTCGCCGGCGGCGACGGCCCCACCGCGGGCGCGTGGCGCTGCCCCGACCATCGCGTGATGGAGATCACCGGTTACGACCTGCGCGAGAACGTGGCGATCCACGCCATGTGCGACTACATCGAGCAGGAGCTCGGTCACTACGCCGTGCAGGCGCCGTCCCTGCCCGTGCACGGGCACGAGCCGCCGATGAGCATGATGCACGCCGCCGAGCTCGCGGGGCTCGGCTCGCGCAGCTTCGCCGCCCACATCATCCTCAACCCCGAGTACGGGCTCCTCTACTACGCCGCGCTGATCACGACGCTGCCGCTCGAGCCGAGCCCGCCGCTCGACGCCCCGGCGTGTCCGCATCCGGGCTGCGTGGCGATGTACAGGCGGATCGGGACGACGCCGTGCCTGCGCGTCTGCCCCGCGTGCCTGTCGGGCACGGTCAAGGACGGGCGCATCGAGCAGTCGACGTACGACCGCGAGAAGTGCCACTCGCGCGCCCAGACCTACGGCATCGGCTCGTTCCAGAAGGCGCTGCTCACCGTCATCGACGAGGACGACGCCGTCCGGCGACGGCAGATGATCCACTCCGACTTCTTCGTCAAGTCCATCCAGTCCCTCGGCTTCTTCCGCGACTCGATCGCGCAGTGCTTCGAGTGCATGCGCGTCTGCCCCGTCGGTCGGAAGCATCGGAAGCTGACATGAATGGCCTGCCCGTCGACGCCACGCAGCGCGTGAAAGCGCTGGCCCTGAAGGCGGGCGCGACCGTGGTCGGCGTGGCCGACGCCGCGGCCTTCGACGCGCACGCGCCGGCGCCGCACCGCCCCGCCGATCTGCTCCCCGGCGCGCGGACGGTGGTCGTCGTGGGCGGCGCCCAGCCGCGCGCCGGCGACTGGGTGGCGGCCTCGCCGTGGCTACTGTCGACCATGGGAACCACCGAGCGCATCCAGGGTGTCGGACGCCGCGTCGCGCAGGTCATCGAGAGCGAGCTCGGCTACTACGCGCTGTTCGTGCCGCCCGGCACGGCGAGCGGGGACGTGCCGTTCCTGTCGCTCATGCTCGCCGCCGAGCTGGCCGGCCTCGGCGCCCGCAGCCTCGCCGGCCCCGTGCTGAACCGCGAGCACGGCTTCATGTACTGGAGCGCCGTCATCACGACCGCGCCGCTCGAGCTCGATCCGCCGGAGACCGCGCCCGCCTGCCCGGCGCCGCCCTGCCGCGAGATGTGGGAGCGCGAGGGCACGACGCCGTGTTTGCGCGTGTGCCCCGCCGACGCCGGCGGCTGCCTCGGAGGCCGGATCGACGGCGGCCGCGCCGTCCGCACGACGTACGACGCCGCGCGCTGCGCCACCCGCGTGCACACGCACTGGGTGGGCGGCTTCCAGAAGGTGCTCGAGGAAGCGCTGAGCGAGCCGGACCGCGAGCGCCGCAAGATGCTCCTCTACGGCGACTTCATGACGCGCACGCTGTGGGCCATCACCTACTCGTCCACCAACGTCGCGCAGTGCTTCGAGTGCCTGCGCGTCTGCCCGGCCGCCCACGGGCTCAGGGAGATGCGATAGATGACCTTCTTCCGGCTCGACCCCGAGGTGTACGCGCGCCACAAGGACGAGGTGCTCCGCCTGTCGAACTCCTTCCAGACGATCGAGCGGCGCGGCCTGAGCGACCGCGAGATCGCCGAGCGGCTGGGGCTCGACGAGCGCACGGTCACGGAGATCCGCGTCGTCGCCGAGCGCGACTGCTATCCGCTGGACGAGTGGGAGCGCGCGATCGCGTTCAAGCGAAAGGCGTGCGCGGACTGGGCGGCGCTGGCGCTCAAGCGCCCGGAGCTCCGGTCGCCGTGACCCTCTACTTCTTCGAGCGCATCGCCGACGACGATTTCATCGGGCCCGTGATCGTGGCCGCGGCCTCGGAGAGCGACGCGTGGGCCGTGCTGGCCGCGCGCGAGCGCCGCGACCGCGCGGCGCTCGAAGCGCTCGGCTGGCAGATCGCCCAGGATCTTGCGGCGATGCCGGCGCGCGCCGCCGTCGTCTATCCCGGCCCCTACCGCCGCGCCATCCTCGATTAGACGACGCGCGCCCCGTTCCGCAGGTGCACCTCGTGCCGCCGCGGGATGCCGGCGGGGAGTCCGCGCGCGCGCAGGTGCTCGAGCAGCGCCTGGTACAGCTCGCCGTCCGCGATCACCACGTCGGGGACGCGCACCCACGGCTGCACGGCGATGCGCACGCCGTCGTGATCGACCTCCACGATGCGGATGCTGGGCGCGGGGTCCTTCAGGACGCGCGGGTTGGTCCCGACCACCTGACGCACGCCGGCGAGCAGCAGCGAGACGTCGCCGGGCTGCCCCACCGGGAGCGAGAGGCTCAGCTGCCGCATCGTCCCGAAGTTGTGCAGGATCTCGCCGACGATCTTGCGGTTGGGAATGATCACGCGCGAGCGGTCGGCGTGGAGGAGCGTCGTCGCCGTCAGCTCGATGGCGGCCACGTCGCCGTACACCCCGGCCACCGCGATGTGCTCACCGACGCGGAACGGCCGCGTGAAGATGATGTTCAGCCCCGCCATGATGTTGCCGAGCACGCCCTGCAGCGCGATGCCGACGCCGAGGCCGGCGACGCCGATGCCGGCCACCAGCGGGGCGATCTGGAATCCGAACTTGTCGAGCGCGACGACGAGCGCGAAC
>DASUPA010000225.1:0-2303 GCA_036276335.1 Candidatus Methylomirabilota bacterium
CCGCCCAGTTCAACGTCGCGACGTGGTTCGTGGACCGCAACGTGGCCGAGGGCCGCGGTGGCTCGCCGGCCTTCCGGTACGAGGACCGGGTGCTGACGTACGGCGACGTGCTCGAGCTCACCAACCGTACCGGCAACGCGCTCCGGGACCTGGGCATCGGCATGGAGGACCGCGTCTTCGTCCTCTGCCTGGACGCGCCCGAGTTCCTCGGGGCCTTCTGGGGCGCCATCAAGATCGGCGCCGTGCCGATCCCCGTCAACACGCTCATGCGCGGCGACGACTACCTCTACTTCCTGCAGGACAGCCGCGCGAAGGCGGCGATCATCTCGGCCCCGCTCCTTGCCGAGGCGGGTCCCGTGCTCGCGCAGGCGCGGCACCT
Organism: Candidatus Methylomirabilota bacterium; assembly: GCA_036276335.1. GTDB lineage: Bacteria > Methylomirabilota > Methylomirabilia > Rokubacteriales > CSP1-6 > AR12. The sequence continues at coordinate 380 of DASUPA010000225.1, forward strand.
GCGCCACGTCCTGGTGGCCGGCGGCACCGCGTCGCCGCCGTACCTCGCGTACGAGGCGTGCCTGGAGAAGGCGTCGTCCCGCCTGGAGGCCGCGGACACCTCCCGGGACGACGCCGCGTTCTGGCTCTACTCGTCCGGCTCCACGGGCCGGCCGAAGGGCGCCGTGCACCTGCACCACGACATGGTCGTCTGCTATGAGACCTACGCGCGGCAGGTGCTCGGGATGCGGCCGGACGACCGGATCTTCTCGGCGGCGAAGCTCTTCTTCGCCTACGGCCTCGGTAACGCCGGCTACTTTCCGATGGGGGCGGGCGCCGAGAGCGTGCTCTACCCGCAGCGCCCGACGCCGGAGGGCGTCTTCGACGTGATCACGCGCCACCGGCCGACGATCTTCTTCGGCGTCCCCACCCTCTACGCCGGCATGCTCGCGCAGAAGGACGCCGGGCAGCGCTGGGACCTCTCCTCGCTGCGGCTCTGCGTCTCCGCGGGCGAGGCGCTGCCCGACGAGATCTACACCCGCTGGAGGGAGCGCTTCGGCGTGGAGGTCATCGACGGCATCGGCACCACGGAGATCCTGCACATTTTTCTGTCCAACCGCCCCGGCGCGGCGCGTCCGGGCTCGACCGGCCTGCCGGTACCCGGGTACGAGGCGACCATCGTCGACGACGCCGGCCTGCCGGTGCCGCAGGGCGAGATCGGCAACCTGCGCGTCAAGGGCGAGTCGACGATGGCCTACTACTGGAACAAGCACGAGAAGACGAAGGACACGCTCCACGGCCACTGGATCCAGACCGGCGACAAGTACTACCAGGACGCCGACGGCTATTTCTGGTACGCGGGCCGCGCCGACGACATGCTGAAGGTCGGCGGCATCTGGGTGTCGCCGGTGGAGGTCGAGAACACGCTGGTCAAGCACCCGGCGGTGCTCGAGGCCGCCGTCGTCGGCCACGAGGACACCGACCGGCTCGTGAAGCCGAAGGCCTTCATCGTCCTGAAGGATCCCGCCGGTACGGGCGCCGGGCTCGCGGAGGAGCTGAAGGGCTTCGTGAAGGACCGGATCGCCCCGTACAAGTATCCGCGCTGGATCGAGTTCGTCGCCGAGCTGCCCAAGACGGCGACCGGAAAGATCCAGCGCTTCAAGCTGCGGGCCTGAGCGTGTTCGACCGGGCCGCGGAATGCGCGCCGCCCGAGCGGCTGCGCGATCACCGGTGGAGCCGGCTGCGCGCGCTCGTGCGCGAGACGCTCGGCGCCAACCCGTTCTGGACGGCGAAGTGGCGCGCGGCGGGCCTCACGGGCGCCGACGACCTGCGCGGCTGGGACGATTTTCGCCGCCTGCCGCTCACGCGCAAGCGCGAGCTCGTCGACGACCAGGCCGCCCACCCCCCGTTCGGGACGAACCTCACCTATCCACCGGCGCGCTACGTCAGGGTCCACCAGACGTCGGGGACGAGCGGCCAGCCGATTCGCTGGCTCGAGACGCAGGCGTCGTGGAACTGGTGGGCCCACTGCTGGGGCTTCGTGCTCGCCGGCGCCGGCCTGGGCCCGGGCGACCGGGTGTACTTTCCGTTCTCCTTCGGCCTGTTCGTCGGGTTCTGGGCGGGCTTCGAGGGGGCGCGCGCGCTCGGGGCGCTGGCCATACCCGGGGGCGGCCAGGATTCCCTCACGCGCCTGGCGGCGATGCAGGCGCTCGGCGCGACCGCGCTCGTGTGCACGCCGTCCTACGCCCTCCACCTGGTGGAGCTGGCGCGCGAGCGGGGCATCGACCTCACCAAGCTGGGCCTCCGCGCCACCGTGCACGCCGGGGAGCCGGGCGCCGGGATTCCGGCCGTGCGCGCGCGCATCGAGAGCGGCTGGGGCGCGCGCGCGTTCGACCACGCCGGCATGACGGAGGTGGGCGCGTACGGGTACGAGTGCGCCGAGCAGG
>DASUPA010000226.1:0-5717 GCA_036276335.1 Candidatus Methylomirabilota bacterium
CATACCGCGTCGGTGGTGCAACGACGGGGCCATCAGCGCCCGCGGCGCCACCAGTGATGGACGAGGTTGTCCACGACCTCCCCGAGCTGACCGATCGTCCGGCACTCCTTGACGAAGTCGCAGGCCGGCGCGTACATGGGCATCACGCTGTCGCCGATGCCCCAGCCCCACTGTCCCTCGGGGTTCAGCCAGATCACGCCCTTGACCCGCTCGCGGATCAGCCGCAGCGCCCACGCCTGCGGGTCGTTGTAGTTGTTCCGGGCGTCCCCGAGGATCATGATCGTCGTCTTGCGGTCGAGCGACTCCAGCTCCGAGTTGGCGAAGCGGCTGAAGGCGTAGCCGAAGTCCGACCGGCAGTGGTAGTCCACCGGCGCCGCCTTCAGGGCCCACTCGATGGCCCGCTCCACCGGGTAGTTGTTGAAGGCCTGCGTGACCTCGGCGATCTCCGAGACGAACACGAACGAGCGCACGTGACTGAAGCACTCCTGCAGGCTCCAGACCAGCTGCAGCATGAAGCGCGAGGCGTTGCGCACCGAGTCCGAGACGTCGCAGATGGTGATCAGCTTGGGCTTGTCGCGGTGCCGGCGCTTGAGGAAGACCTCCATCGGCACCCCGCCGTACTGCAGGCTCTTGCGGATCGTGCGGCGGGTGTCGAGGCGCCCGCGCTCCTCCTGCCGCTGCCGCAGCGCCAGCGCGTCCTTGATCTTCCGCGCCAGCCGCGCCACGACGCTCTTCATCTGCGCGACCTCGTCGGGCGTCAGCGCGAAGAGCGGCTTGTCGGACAGCACCTCGCGGGTGAGCTTCTCGCCCTGGCGATAGGCGCGGCGCTCCAGCTCCCGCTCGACGTGCTGGCGGATCATGCGGTTGAAGGCCTCCAGCCGCAGCTCGAGGTAGTTGCGGATCCGCGCCAGCTGCCCGGGGTCGAGGCCCTTGGCCTCGAGCATCTTCATGATCTTCTCGATGTCGCGCTCGATCATGGACCAGTCGAAGCGGTCGGAGATCTTGCGCGAGAAGTAGCCGACCTGCAGGAAGTACATCAGCCGCTCGAGGCCGGCGTTCTGGCCCCCGGCTCGGATGGCCATCTCCATCTCGCTGCCCTGCCCCCGCATCAGGAGCTCGGTCAGGTCGTCCAGCTCGAGGCCGTCCTGCTCCATGAGCTGGTCCAGCATGTCCTGCACGCGCGGGTCCTCGGGGCCGAGCGCCTTCTTGAGGCCGGCGCCGAGCGCCTCCAGGTCCATGAAGTAGAGGTTGAAGAGCCGCTCGAAGGTCTCGAGGTCGCGCGACTCCTTGACCAGGGTCGCGGCCAGCGAGGACTTGAACGTCTCGCGGTCGGCGAGGCCGATCTCCGCGCTGGCGGCCAGCGCGTCCAGCGCCTCCGACGGCGAGATCCGCAGCTCCGCACGCCGCAGGTCGCCGATGAACTCCAGGATCCGCTCGTCCATCCTACGTGGATTCCGCCAGGACCTTGTCGAGGGCGCCCTTCACCCGCTCCAGGTCCTTCTCGTACTTCACGAGCATGGTCAGGGTGGACTCGACGAGGGCGGCGTCGAGCTGCTTGGCGTTGAGGATCACGAGCGAGCGCGCCCAGTCGAGCGACTCGGAGACCGAGGGCGGCTTGCGCAGCTCCAGCGTCCGGATCTTCTGCACGGCGGCGACGACGGCGCGCGCCAGGCGCTCGGGGATCTCCGGCACCTTGAGCCGGATGATCTCGAGCTCGTCGGCCGGCGCCGGGAAGTCGATGAACAGGTGGAGGCAGCGGCGCTTGAGCCCGTCGGACAGCTCGCGCGCGTTGTTGGACGTGAGCACGACGAGCGGCACGTGGCGCGCCTTCACGGTGCCGAGCTCGGGCACCGACACCTGGAAATCGGACAGCACCTCCAGCAGGAACGCCTCGAACTCCGGCTCGGCCTTGTCGATCTCGTCGATGAGCAGCACCACCGGCGACTCCGACTGGATCGCCGACAGCAGCGGGCGCGGCGACAGGAACCGGTACGAGAAGAACGCGTCGTCCTGGCCGGCGATCCTGGCGACGGCGTCGGGCAGCGACGGCGCATCGGCGATCAGCTCGCCGATGCGCTCCTTGAGGAGCTGCGTGTAGAGCAGCTGCTTGGCGTACTTCCACTCGTAGAGGGCCTTGCCCTCGTCGAGGCCCTCGTAGCACTGCAGCCGGATCAGCGGGCGCGACGTGATGTCGGCGAGCGTCTTCGCCAGCTCGGTCTTGCCGACGCCCGCGGGCCCTTCGATGAGGACGGGGCGTCCCATCCGCTCCGCGAGGTACACGACCGTCGCGATCCGGCGGTTGGCGATGTAACGTGCGTTCTTGAAGCGCTGCTGGACATCCTCCACCGAATCGAACATGTCGCCCCCGTAGTCGACAGGAAGTGTCTGACTGAACCCGCGTTCATTGTATCCCAGCATGTACAATCGCCGCATGGCCGACGCGCGCGCTGCCTCGCGCTACCATCGCCTGCAGCTCTGGCTCGCCGTGGGCCGCCTCGCGCTCACCGTCGGCCTGCTCGCCGCGGTGCTGCTGACCGGCGCCCATCGCGCGCTCGCCGACGCGGTGGCCGCCGCCGTCGCGGCGCCGGCCGCGCAGGTGGCCCTCGTCGCCGTCGCCCTCGGCGCCGCGCAGGCCCTGCTCGCACTGCCGCTCGCGTGGCTCTCGGGCTATCACCTGCCGCGGCGCTTCGGCCTCTTGCACCAGCCGTTCCGCGGCTGGCTCGGCGACCGGGCCAAGGCCACCGCGCTCGGCGGCGCCGTCGCGCTGGCGGGCGTCGAGGCGCTGTACGCGCTCCTGCGCGCGACGCCGCTCTGGTGGCTGGGCATCGCGGCCATCGCGTTCGGCTTCTCCATCGTCGTCACCGCCGTGCTGCCGGTGTGGGTGGTGCCGCTCTTCTACCGGCTCACGCCGCTCGCCGACGAGTCGCTGCGGTCGCGCCTGCTGCGGCTGGCGGGCCGCGCCGGCGTGCCGGCGCTGGGCGTCTGGGTCGCCGACCAGTCGCGCAAGAGCCGGACCGCGAACGCGGCGGTGGTCGGGCTCGGTCGCACGCGGCGAATCCTGCTGTACGACACGCTGACGGCGTCGTTCCGGCCGGAAGAGATCGAGGCGGTGCTGGCGCACGAGCTGGGCCATCACGTCCACGGCGACATGCGGCGCGGGCTGCTCGTCCAGGGCGCGCTCAGCCTCGCCGTGTTCTGGCTCGCCGACCACGCCCTGCGCGCCGGCGTGCGGCTCTGGGGGCTCACGGGCGCGGCCGATCCCGCCGGGCTGGCCTGGCTCGCGCTGGTCCTGCTCGGCCTCGGCCTGGTCACGGCGCCGCTCGCCAACGGCTTCTCGCGCTTCGTCGAGCGCCAGGCCGACGACTTCGCGCTGGCGCTGACGCGCGACCCGGGCGGCTTCATCGGCGCGATGGAGCGGCTCGCGTCGCTGAACCTCGCCGAGCGGCGGCCGCACCGGCTGAAGGAGCTGATGCTCTACTCGCACCCCGCCCTCGACCGGCGCATCGCCCGCGCCCGCGCCGCGCAGTGAGCCTCGAACCTCGACCGCGACAAGGAGACGCCATGTCCGTCCGCGCCACGCTGCGCCAGCTCGTCAACCGGAAGAACGGCCTCGTCGTTCCGGGCGCGTACGACGGCGTCTCCGCCCGGCTCGTGGAGCGCTCCGGCTTTCCGGCCGTCTACATGACCGGGTACGGCACGTCGGCCTCGCGCCTGGGGCTGCCCGACCTCGGCTACGCGGGCCTCGCCGAGATGGCCGACCACGCCCGCAACCTCGCGGCCGCCGTCGGCATCCCGCTGATCGCGGACGCCGACACGGGATACGGTAACGCGCTCAGCGTGCGCCGTACCGTGCAGACGTACGAGGCGGCCGGCGTGGCGGCTTTGCACATCGAGGACCAGGTGGCGCCGAAGCGGTGCGGACATCTCTCGGGGCACCAGGTCATCCCGCTGCCGGAGTTCGCGGGAAAGATCCGCGCCGCCGTGGAGGCGCGCACCGACCCCGACCTCATGATCATCGCGCGCACCGACGCCATCTCGGCGGTGAGCTTCGACGAGGCACTGCGGCGCGGCGAGGCCGCCGCCAAGGCGGGGGCCGACGTGCTCTTCATCGAGGCGCCGCGCGACGAGGCGCAGGTGCAGCGCGTCGCGGGCGCGTTCGACGCGCCGCTGCTGTACAACTACGCCCCGGGCGGCCGGTCGCCCCTGCTGCCGTTCCCGCGGCTGCGCGAGCTCGGCTACGCGATCATCCTGCTGCCCGTCGACACGCTGCTCGTCGGCGTGCGCGCCATCGCCGACTTCCTGCTCCAGCTGAAGGAGCGCGACGACGTGCTGTCGATGGCCGATCGCTACATGCCGTTCGGCGACTTCAACCGCCTCATCGGCGCCGTCGAGCAGATGGCGCTGGCCGAGCGCTACAAGGACGGCTAGCACTCCGGCTTCAGCGTCCGGGTGAGCGTGTCGACCAGGATGCCGACGTCGTAGGGCTTGCTGAAGATCTCGAGCGCGTCGGTCGGGCCGACGAAGCGCTCGAGCGCCGCCTTGTTCGTGGTCGTCACGATGACCACACGGCCTTCCATGGCCCGGCTCGACCGCACGAGCCGGAGAAACGCCCAGTTCTGGTCGTAGGGCGGCGGCACGTCCCAGATCAGCACGCTGGGATCGTGTAACTGCAAAAACTCGACGAAATCGAGCCGGCCGCGCTTGATGTCGTCGACGTGGGCCTCGACGGTCTGCCATCCGTGTCGCTGGAGAAGCGCGCTGAGCATCTCGACGGTGTCCTCGCTGGAGTTGACGACCGCGACGGTCGGCATGTGCGAGAGCCGTGCGAAATCGGTGCCTGCTGTGCGCGTCGGCGCGCCGTCGGGTGTCCGTGTAAGCCTTACACGGTCGCGGAGCGGCGCCGGGCCACTCCCCCGAGGCGGCGGCTCGCGTAGTCGACGATCCGTTCCAGGTAGAGGATGGGAAGGGCCGCCGCCGACCGCGAGGATCCGTATCGCCAGCGCATGTACTCCGGCGAGGGCAACGTCCGCCAGCGCAGCAGCGTCAGTCTCGTGCGCCAGTCGCGCGTGGCCGGGTCGAGCGACGCGGCATCCACCGGCTTCTGGCGGACGCCGAGGAGCGCGACGTCCCGGCGCGCCCCGCGCGCGCGCGCCGCCAGATCTCCGAGTCCGTCGAGCGCCGCGCCGGGAACCGGCGCGGCGAGCTCACGGCCCAGGTACCTCAGCAGCGTGTACACGGGCAGCTCCAGGCGGCTCTCGCGGACGCGCGCGGGGAACTCGGCCCAGTCCACGCCGCCGGCCGCGTGGAGCAGCATCCAGGCGTCCGCCACCCACTGCAGCGTGGCCCGGCTCGCGGAGGACGCGGCGTGCCCGAGCGCGTGGAGAAGCTGATCGGCCTCGCCCGGTACCCGAACCTCCACGTCCGCGACTCGCGCCGCGGCGGCGCGCGCCCAGAGCGCGTCGAAGTCGGCGTGATAGTAGGACAGCCGGTGGAGCCGCCGGTGGAGGAGGAATGGCAGCCCCGAGTGATGCTGGAACAGTCGCCCCTGATCGTCGCGCAGCGGCCGGCCCGCGACGAGGCCGGCCCGGGCCATGATCTCGGCCGCGACGCCGGCGTCGGCGGACGCGACGAGGAGGTCGACGTCGTGGGCGTGGCGAAGGACCGGCGAGCCGTAGACCGTCTCCGAGAGCGCGGCGCCCTTCAGCACCAGGAACCGC
>DASUPA010000227.1:0-7551 GCA_036276335.1 Candidatus Methylomirabilota bacterium
ATCGAGGGAGCGATCCAGGACGCCGCGCTGGTGGCGCTCGACCGCGCCGCCTGCCGCTACGGCTCGTCGCGCGAGGAGCTGGCGCTGGCGCTGGTCGACGAGGACGCGCGGGCCGACTACGAGCGCGAGTACGGCGTCGACCCGCGGAGCGTGGGCGGGCTGCTGAGCGCCGTGCTCGGATTCTGACCTCGTACCCTCAAGGGCCATGAACCGCGGGCAACGCTTCACGTTCCTGGCGATCGCGGTCGTGATCGCGATCGTCATCTACTCCTACCGGCAGACGATCCTCGCCTATCCGCTGGGGGCCAGCGACTACATCGTGGCCAAGGACAACATCGGGCCGGCGGCGGGCCTCACCGCGGGCAGCGCGCTGCTGATCGACTACACGCTCACGGTGGCCGTCAGCGTGTCCGCCGGCATCGCGGCGCTCACGTCGGCCGTGCCGGCGCTGTATCCGTTCCGGACCTGGCTCTGCGTCGGCGCCATCACGCTCATCGCCGTCGGCAACCTGCGCGGGCTCCGGGAGTCGGGCCGCCTCTTCGCGCTGCCGTCGTACCTCTTCATCGGCGGCCTCCTCGCGCTGCTGGCGGTCGGCTTCACGCGGTACGCGAGCGGCGGCGCCCCCGAGGCCGCCGCCCAGGCGGCGGCGGAGCCGGTGGCGGCCGTCACCGCCTTCCTGATCCTGCGCGCGTTCGCGTCCGGCGCCGTCGCGCTGACGGGCATCGAGGCGGTGGCCGACGGGGTGACGGCGTTCAAGCCGCCCGAGGTGGCCAATGCCCGGACCGTGCTGGCGGTGCTCGCCGTCATCATGACCGTCCTCTTCGTCGGCACCACCGCCCTCGCGGACCTGTACGACGTGGTCCCGCGCGAGCACGAGACCGTGGTGTCCCAGCTGGCGCGGGTGGTCTTCGGAACCGGCGCCGTCTACTACTACATCCAGGCCGTCTCGATGCTCATCCTGATCCTCGCCGCCAACACCGCCTTCGCCGATTTCCCGCGGCTGGCGTTCTTCATGGCGCGGGACGGCTACCTGCCGCGGCAGTTCAGCAACCGCGGCGACCGGCTCGTCTTCTCGAACGGGGTGGTGATGCTGGCCGTGGTGGCGGCGGGGCTGGTGATCGTCTTCGACGGCGACACGCACGGCCTGATCCCCCTCTACGCGGTCGGCGTCTTCACGTCCTTCACGCTGTCGCAGTCGAGCATGGTCCGCCGCTGGCTCAGGCTCCGGCCGGCCCGCTGGCCGTGGCGGGTGGCCATCAGCACGCTGGGCGCGATGACCACCGGCGTCGTGCTGGTCGTGGTGGCGGCGACGAAGTTCGTGGACGGGGCGTGGATCGTCATCGTGCTCATCGCCATCCTCATCATGACCTTCGTGGCGATCCGCCAGCACTACCAGGACGTGGCCCGGCAGCTGTCGCTCGAGGGCTACGACGCCCCCGCGGAGATGACGCACACCGTCCTCGTTCTCGTGGGGGATCTCCACCGCGGCGTGGTGGAGGCGCTCCAGTACGCGCAGGCGCTGTCGCCGTCGGCCAAGGCCGTGTACGTGGAGACGGACCCGGAGCGCACGCGCCGGCTCGAGGAGAAGTGGGGGCGACACGGGCTCGGGGTCCCGCTCGTGGTGCTGAACTCTCCGTACCGCTCGCTGCTGGGCCCGCTCCTCGAGTATGTCGACCACCTGACCGGGCGTCCCGGCAAGCACGTGGTGACGATGGTCATTCCCGAGTTCATCCCCGCGCGCTGGTGGCAGCACCTGCTGCACAACCAGACGGCGCTGCTGATCAAGGGCGCCCTGCTGTTCCGGCGCAACGTCATCGTCACCGACGTGCCCTATCACCTGAAGCACTGAGCGGCGGCGGCCGGGCCCCGCAACTCTGGTACACTCGACCACCGCGTGACCAGGCCGATGAAGATCGCTCTCGCTGCCGACGGCCCGCTCGACGCCGCCGCGACGCTCGCGCGCTACCACCTCTGGGGAGAGGATCCCGCGAACCGCCTCGACGGCGACGTCTTCCGCCGGGTGCTGCGCGTAGACGGCCGTCTGCTGCCGTACGAGGTGCGCTGGTCGGGCACCGTCGACGACGCCCGGCTGACGGTCACCGCCCCCGACGCCGGCGGCGCGGCCGTCGAGCGGGCGGCGAGGGCCGAGGTCCGCCGGATCTTCGGCCTCGACTTCGATCTCGCGGGGTTCTATCGAATGGCCAAGGGCGACCCGGCGCTGGCTCCGCTCGTCGAGCCGCTCTACGGCCTGCGGCCGACGCTCGCGCCGACGCCGCTCGAGATGCTGGTCGGCTCCATCACCGCCCAGCAGGTGAACCTGGCCTTCGCCTTCGCCTGCCGCGCCCGCCTCGTCCGACGGTGGGGCACGCCCGTCCGCGTGGCCGGCGTGGACGTCTACGCGTTTCCCGACGCGGCCGCCCTGGCCGGCGCCCGCCTCCGGGAGCTGCGGGCGCTGAAGTACTCCACGCGCAAGGCGGAGTACATCCGCGACCTCGCGCGGGCCGTCGCGGCCGGTGCGCTGGACCTGGACGCGCTCTCCGCCTCGCCGAACGCCGACGTCATCGCGCGCCTGACGAGCCTGCGCGGGCTCGGCCGCTGGACGGCGGACTGGTTCCTCGCGCGCTGCTGCGGCCGTGGCGACGTCTGCCCGGCCGGCGACCTCGCCGTGCGCAAGGCGTTCGAGCACCGGTACGGCCGCGGCCGCGCGCTGAGCGAGGAGGCGATCCGACGGCGCGCGCGCGCCTGGGGCCCGTACCAGAACCTGGCCGTCCACTACCTCCTCGCCGGCATGCGTCTCACGGCGGGAGCCCGGGGAGGCGAGGCGTGAAGGGCCGGCTGCCGATCCTCGGCCAGCCGAATCCCGACGTCCCGCGGGACGTCCACCTGGTGGGGCGCTACGCGCTCGGCGTCACCTGGGCCGACGACCACGGCTCGATCTATCCGTTCGAGCACCTGCGGCGCGGCTGTGGCTGCGGGGCGTGCGCCGGGCTCGGCGCGCTCGCGCCGCCCATGGCCTGGCCGCAGGACGTCAAGCGCACGGACGCCGGCCTCGCGGTGACGTGGTCCGACGCGCACGCCAGCCTCTACCCGTACGCGACGCTCCGCGCGCTGTGCCGGTGCGCGGCCTGCACGGGCGGGCATTAGTGGACGACGGGCGCAAGCGCCGCGCGCTCTACGGCGTGATGCTGTCGGTGTTCCTGGCCGCGATGGAGTCGACGGTCGTGGCCACCGCCATGCCGACCGTGGTGGCGAGCCTCGGCGGCCTCCACATCTATTCGTGGGTGTTCTCCGGCTTCCTGCTCACGTCGACGGTCACGATGCCGCTGTGGGGCCGGGTCTCGGACGTGGCCGGGCGCCGTCCGATCTACCTCCTCGGCCTCACCATCTTCCTCGTCGGCTCGGCGCTCTGCGGCGTGTCCCAGAGCATGGGGCAGCTCATCGCCTTCCGGATGCTGCAGGGCCTCGGCGCGGGATCGCTGCTGACGCTCGGCATGACGGTGGTGGGCGAGCTCTTCGGGCTCGAGCAGCGCGCCAAGATGCAGAGCTACGTGTCCGGCGTGTGGGGCATCGCGTCGCTGCTCGGCCCGCTGCTGGGTGGGCTCCTGAGCGATCACGCGTCCTGGCGGTGGGTCTTCTACATCAACCTGCCGTTCGGCGCTCTCGCGATGCTGCTGCTGCGCGGGGCGCTGCCGGTCGGCCAGCGGCGCCCGCACGCCCTCGACTATCCGGGCCTCGCGCTCTTCTCCATCGGCGTCTCGGCGCTGCTGATCGGCATCATGGAAGCCGGGCGGGTGGGCCGCTGGACGGGGCCGGACGTGCTGGTGCCGCTGGTGGTGGCGGTGGCGACGCTCGGCGCGTTCGTCGTCGTCGAGCGCCGCGCGCGCGAGCCCATCGTTCCCCTGCGGCTCTTCCGGCACCGCATGGTGACCGCCGCATCGGTGAACGGGCTCCTGTCGGGCATGGCGATGTTCGGCGCCATCTCCTTCGTCCCGCTCTTCCTCCAGCACGTGAGCGGCATGTCCGCGACCGCGGCCGGGTTCGTGCTGACGCCGTTCGTGCTGGGCTGGGTCGCGATGTCCATCGTCAGCGCGCGGCTGGCGCTGCGGCTCGGGTACCGGGTGCTCGTCGTGACGGGCATGGCCTGCCTCTCGGTCGCCTTCCTGCTGCTGACCCGCTGGGCGCCCGGGCTCACGCAGCCGGTCGCGATGCGCGACGCGCTCGTGGGCGGCATCGGGATGGGGCTGACCTTCGTCCCGATGCTCATCGCCGTGCAGAGCGCGGTGGCGCGGCCGGACCTGGGCGCCGCCACGTCGATGACCCAGTTCTGCCGGACCATCGGCGGCGCCGTCGGCCTGAGCGTGATGGGGGCCGTGATGATCCGTCGTCTCGCGGCCGGCGCGCCGATGGCCGACGCTCTGCATGCGGTCTTCGTGGTCGGTCTCGTCATCAGCGTGGCCGCCTTTGCCTCGGCGTTCCTGGTGCCGGCCGGGCGGGCGCACGAGCTGGCCCGCACCGACATGCGCGGCGAGCCGACGCGCGCGCAAGGATGAGGAGGGTTCATGGCTGGTGACGCGCCGTTCCTCGATCGCCTGGCCCAGCTGCCGCCGGTGGCGGCCGCCGAGGCCGCCGCCCTGCTCGAGCGCCTGGACGAGCCCAACGCCGACCCCGTCATCGGGCCGCTGTTCGGGGCCGACGACGAGGGCGAGACGGTGGTGAATCCGCTGGTGCCGGTCGTCCTGCAGAACCTGGTGCAGAAGGAGGGGCTGACCTGCTACGCGGCGTTGCTCGAGGGCCTGACGGGCATCTGGAACGCCGCCGTCCGGGCGGCCGTCGTCGAGCGGCTGCGCAAGGCCGGGCTGCCTCAGGACGATCTGCTGCTGCGCCTGCAGAAGCTGTCGCCCACGCTCGGCTTCGCGGCGGAGAACCGCGAGTGGGCGCGGGAGTGGCTGGCCGATCCGTTCACCCAGGACGCGCTGCTCGTCCAGCAGTGCGTGGTGCGGATGCTGTTCGCGCTGCGCGCGATGGCGGAGTCGCGCGCCGAGGAGCTGACACGATCCTAGGAGGGAGCCCCATGCACATCCACGAGCGGAACGCGGAGAAGAAGCGCCTCAACGGGCTGATGCTGAAGTCGCCCATGCGCGTGTACCGCGCCTACGGCGATCTCGGCAAGGCGGTCTTCGCCGACGGCGCCCTCAGCAAGAAGCACAAGGAGCTGACGGCGCTCGCGGTCGCGGTCTCGCAGAACTGCTTCGACTGAATCGATCACCGGGTCGAGGAGGTCCTCGGCCAGGGCGCGTCGGAGGCGGAGATCGCCGAGACGCTGGACATCGGGCTGTTGATGGGCGGCACGCTGGCGGCCAAGTCGGTGCGGCACGCGTTTGCGGTCCTGGAGCAGCTCAGCGCAGGGAGGAAGTGACCGTGGCGGCCAATCTCGACACCTATCGCGACATCTTCGGCAAGAAGGCCTTCGTGCATCTCGCCACCGTGGGTCCGGACGGCCGGCCGCAGGTGACCCCGGTGTGGGCGGATTTCGACGGCACGCACATTCGCATCAACACCGCGCGCGGCCGGATCAAGGACCGCAACCTCAAGGCGAACCCACAGGTAGCGCTGTCGGCGCAGGATCCCGACAACCCCTACCGCTACGTCCAGGTGCGCGGCCGCGTGGTCGAGATGACGGAGCAGGGGGCCGACGCGCACATCGACGCGCTGGCGAAGAAGTACATCGGGCAGGATCGCTATCCCAACCGCGCGCCGGGCGAGGTGCGCGTGACGGTGAAGATCAGACCCGACTCCGTACAGGGCATGGGGTAGCCCGCGCGCGTGATCAGCGTCGAGGGGATCTCGAAGTCGTACGGGGGACAGGTGCTGTTCCGCGATCTGTCGTGGCGGATCGCGGAGCGCGAGCGCATCGGGCTGGTGGGGCCGAACGGCGCCGGCAAGACCACGATCTGTCGCATTCTCGCCGGCGTCGACGAGCCCGACACCGGCCGGGTCAGCCGCGGACGGTCGGTGACGGTCGGCTACCTCCCGCAGGAGGTGACCGGATCCGCCGCCGGCTCGGTCCTCGCGGAGGCGCTCGCGGGGTTCGAGGAGGTGTGGGCACTCGAGCGCGAGATGGAGACCGTCGCGCGCGCCCTCGAGACGACGCCGAGCGAGGCGCTGACCGCGCGCTACGGCGACCTGCAGCACCGGTTCGAGGCGCTCGGCGGCTACCGGCTCGAGAGCCAGGCGAAGGCCATCCTGAGCGGGCTCGGGTTCCGCCCGGACGAGCTCGGACGCCCGCTCGTCGAGTTCTCCGGCGGCTGGCGCATGCGCGCGGCGCTGGCGCGGCTGCTGCTGCTCGGGCCCTCGCTCCTGCTGCTCGACGAGCCGACGAACCACCTCGACCTCGAGGCGCTGGCCTGGCTCGAGAGCTTCCTGGCGGACTACGACGGCACGGTCGTGGTCGTCTCGCACGACCGGTACTTCCTGAACCGCATGGTGACGTCCATCGCCGAGCTGAGCGCGGCCGGGCTCACCGTGTACCACGGCGACTACGACGACTACCTGGTCGAGCGCGAGGCGCGCCACGAGCTCCTGGAAGCCCAGGCGCGCAACCAGGCCAAGCGCATCGAGGAGATCGAGCGGTTCATCGAGCGCTTTCGCTACCAGGCGACGAAGGCGCGCCAGGTGCAGAGCCGCGTGAAGATGCTGGCCAGGGTGGAGCGCATCGAGGTGCCGGGGGCGGCGCGTCGGATCCATTTCAAGTTTCCCGAGCCGCCGCGCACCGGCCGCCGCGTGGCCGCGCTGACCGGCGTCCACAAGGCGTACGGCGACAACGTCGTCTACGCGGGCGTCGACTTCTCGGTGGAGCGCGGCGATCGGGTGGCGCTCGTCGGCGACAACGGCGCCGGCAAGTCGACGCTGCTGAAGATCCTGGCCGGGGCGCTGCCGTTCGATCGCGGCGAGCGCGTGCTGGGCGCGCACGTGGCCGTGCACTACTACGCGCAGCACCAGCTCGACGCCCTCACGCCGACCAACTCCGCGCTCGACGAGATCGTCGCGGCCGCGCCGGATCTCCCGCACACGCGGCTGCGCACCATCCTCGGCGCGTTCCTGTTCTCCGGCGACGCCGTCGACAAGAAGGTGACGGTGCTCTCCGGCGGCGAGAAGGCACGGCTGGCGCTCGCCAAGATGCTCGTGCGGCCGGCGGCCCTGCTGTGTCTCGACGAGCCCACGAACCATCTCGATCTCGCGTCACGCGAGGTGCTGGAGGACGCGCTCGCCCAGTTCCCCGGCACCATCGTCTTCATCTCGCACGACCGCTACTTCATCAACCGCATCGCGACCTCCGTCCTGCACGTCGACCACGGGCGGCTGACGCGCTACCTCGGCACCTACGACGACTTTCTCTCGGCGCTGTCGCAGGCGCCGTCGCGGGCGCCGGGCGCGGGGAGGGGCGCGGGGTCCGGCGACCACGGGGCCGGACTTCGAGATACCGGTGGACGCGTTTCCACCTCCACGCCGCGCCTTGCCCGACGCGAGGGGAACGGGTCGGCGGACCCCGCG
>DASUPA010000228.1:0-3876 GCA_036276335.1 Candidatus Methylomirabilota bacterium
GACGCGCAAGGGCGTGCTGGGTGTGGCCACCTGCGACAAGGGCCTGCCCGCCATGATGATCGCGCTGGCCGCCATGCACGATCTGCCGAGCGTGCTCGTGCCCGGCGGCGTCACGCTGCCACCCATCGCCGGCGAGGATGCCGGCAAGATCCAGTCGATCGGGGCCCGGTTCGCCCACGGCGAGCTGTCGCTCGACGAGGCGGCCGAGCTCGGATGCCGGGCGTGCGGCTCGCCGGGCGGCGGCTGCCAGTTCCTCGGGACCGCGGCGACGTCGCAGGTGATCGGCGAAGCCCTGGGGCTCACGCTGCCGCACGCCGCGCTGTCCCCGTCGGGGCAACCCGTGTGGCTCGACATGGCGCGCCGCTCCGCGCGTGCGCTCGTCGCGCTGCGCGCGCGCCGGCTCACGACCCGCCACATCGTGACGGATGCGGCCGTGCGCAACGCGATGGTCGTGCACGCCGCGTTCGGCGGTTCGACGAATCTCCTCCTGCATCTGCCGGCCATCGCCCATGCCGCCGGTCTCGCGCGCCCGACCGTGACCGACTGGATCGAGGTCAACCGTCGCGTCCCGCGTCTCGTCGACGTGCTCCCCAACGGTCCGGTCGGCCATCCCACCGTCCGGGTCTTCCTCGCGGGCGGCGTACCGGAGGTGATGCTGCACCTGCGCCGGCTCGGCCTGCTGGACCTCACCGTGCTCACCGTCACGGGCGAGCCGCTCGGGCGTCAGCTCGACTGGTGGGAGGCCTCCGAGCGCCGTCGCGTGCTGCGCGAGCGGCTACGTCACGAGGACGGCGTGGATCCCGACGACGTCATCATGGACCCCGACCGCGCGCGGGCGCGCGGCCTCACGAGCACGGTCACCTTCCCCCGCGGCAACCTGGCGCCCGAGGGCTCGGTGATCAAGTCGACGGCGATCGATCCGACGGTCGTCGACGCCGACGGCGTCTATCGCAAGACGGGCCCGGCGCGCGTCTTCGTGCGCGAGAAGGACGCGATCGCGGCCATCAAGAACCGCGGCGCCGACGGTCTGAAGCCCGGCGACGTCCTCGTGCTGATCTGCCGCGGGCCGATGGGCGCCGGCATGGAGGAGATCTACCAGATCACCGCCGCGCTCAAGCACCTGTCCTGGGGCAAGCACGTCGCCGTCATCACCGACGCGCGCTTCTCCGGCGTGTCGACAGGCGCCTGCATCGGCCACGTCGGGCCCGAGGCGCTCGCCGGCGGCCCGGTCGGCAAGGTCCGGGACGGCGACACGATCCGCATCGTCGTGGACCGCAATCGGCTCGAGGGCTCCGTCGATCTCGTGGGCGAGCATGGCCGCGACCTCGGCCCCGACGAGGGCGCCCGGCTGCTGGCGGCACGGCCGCCGCGCCCCGATCTCTCGCCCGATCCCGAGCTGCCGGCCGACACGCGGCTGTGGGCGGCGCTCCAGCAGGCCGGCGGCGGCACGTGGGGCGGCTGCGTCTACGACGTCGACGCCATCGTCGCCGCGCTGAGCCGCTGACGCCGCGCGGGCGGCACCCCGCGAGGAGCCTCTCGCGGTATCTCGAGGGGCGCCACGGCTCCGCCGGGGCGTCCCGAGCGTCCGGGGGGCTTGGGGGGCGCCCGGAGCCCCCATGTCGCTAATATCGGCTAATCGGCCGTGCCGGCGGCGCGCAGGGCGCGGGGGATCAGCAGGCGGTCGAGGGCCTCGAAGAGGACGTGGATGGCGAGCGCCATCGCCGCCGACGGAATCGCGCCTCTGAGAATGGTCGCCACGTCGTTGAGCGCCAGGCCGGTCACGATCAGAGTGCCGTAGCCCCCGCCGCCGATGAACGCCGCCAGGGTCGCCGTGCCGACGGTCAGCACGGCGGAGGTCTTGATGCCCGCCATGATCGTCACCGACGCCATCGGCAGCTCGATCCAGGCCAGGCGCCGCCAGCCGGTGACGCCGAGGACCGTCGTCATCTCGACGAGCCGGGGATCCAGGCTCCCGAGCGCCGCGTGGGTGTTGCGAACGATCGGCAGCAGCGCGTACAGGCAGAGCGCGACGAGGGACGGGATCTTGCCGATGCCGAAGAGCGGGATCATGAACGCGAGCAGCGCCAGCGCGGGGATCGTCTGGAGGAGGCCGACCGCGATGAGCTCGAGCTGCGCGAGCCGGTGGGAGCGCGCGGCGAGGATCCCGAGCGGGAGCCCCAGCAGCACGGCCACGGCCAGCGAGACGAGAACGAGCGACAGGTGCTCCAGCGTGAGCCGCGCGAGCTCGGCGCCCGCGCCGCGCGTGGGCGCCGGCCCCGCGCGGCCGAGGAACACGGCCGCGGCGTCCGCGAACGAGCGGCGCTCGAGGTCGGCCAGCGCGTTGAGCCGCGCCATCGTCGCGGTGTCGATGCCTCCGCCGAGCCGGCGCTCGAGGGCGGCCCAGGTCCGCGGAAAGCGCTCGGCGAGCGAGCGGCGCGCGAGGAGGACGGCGCTGTAGTCGGGGAAGAAGCGCCGGTCGTCGGCCAGCAGCGTCAGGTCCAGGCGGGCGAGCTGACCGTCGGTCGAGAAGACGTCGATGACGTCGACGTGTCCACCGGCGAGCGCGGAGTAGGTGAGCGCGTGCTCCATGACGCGCACGGCGGCGAGCTCGAGGCCGTAGTGCCGCCGGAGCCCCGGCCAGCCGTCCTGGCGCTCGAGAAACCCCGGGTCGAAGGCGGCGGTGAGGCCGGGATGGCGGGCGACGTCGCTGATGGCCCGCAGCCCCAGCCGGACCGCGGTGTCCCGCCACACCGCGAGCGCGTAGGTGTTGTCGAACCCGAGCGGGGCGCTCAGCACGAGCCCGCGCGGCTTCAACCGCTCGCGGAGCGCGTCCACCGAGGTCACCGCGGGCTCCCCGAGGATCGCCTGGCCGATCGTCCCCGTGTACTCGGGGTAGACGTCGATGTCGCCGCTCGCCAGCGCGCCGTAGACGATGCCGGTGCCGCCGAGCCCAAGCCGGCGCTCCGCGCGCGCCTCGCCGGTCTCGTCCACGAGCTGCGCCACCATCTCGGCGAGGATGTAGCTCTCGGTGAAGGACTTCGAGCCGACGCGGATCGTCGGCGGCTCCGTCCGCGACTCCGCGCAGGCGGTGATGGTGAGCAGCAGGCCGCCGAGGATCGCCCCGACGCGTCGGCGCGTCACGTCAGAGGTATCCCGTCATGTCGGGCGGCGGCGCCTGCGCCCGCAGGAACTCGGCGACGAACGGGTCGGCCGGGTGGCGCGCCAGCTCGGCGAAGGTGCCCTGCTGGACGACGCGGCCGCGGCTCAGGAGCGTGATCGTGGTGCCGAAGACGAAGGCCTCGCGGACGTCGTGCGTGACGACGATCACCGTCTTGCCGAGCTCGCCGATGATCCGGACGAGCTGCCGCTGCAGGTCGGCGCGGGCGATCGGGTCCAGCGCGCCGAGCGGCTCGTCGAGCAGCAGCACCGGCGGGTCGAGGATCAGCGCCCGCAGCAGGCTCACGCGCTGCCGCTGTCCGCCGCTGAGCTGGTGCGGGTACAGACCCAGCAGCGCCGGCTCCAGCCCGACGAGGCCGGCCAGCGCGTCGAGGCGGGCGGCCTGGCTCGACTCCGTCCACCCGGCCGCGCGCGCCGGGAGCGTGACGTTCCGCGCGACGGTGAGGTGCGGATAGAGGGCGCCCTCCTGGACGACGTAGCCCATGCGCGCGGCCGGCTCCACGCGCACCTCGCCCGAGTCGGGGCGGAGGAGCCCCAGGATGAGCCGCAGGATCGTCGACTTGCCGGAGCCGGTCGAGCCGAGCAGGACGTGCGTCTCACCGGTCTCCACCGTGAGCGACACGTCGTCGAGCGCGACGCGACCGCCGAGAGCCTTGGTGACCTTGCGAAGCGCGATCATCCCGCGCCGCGGAGGCGCCC
>DASUPA010000229.1:0-2448 GCA_036276335.1 Candidatus Methylomirabilota bacterium
CGTTGTACCACTCGAAGAGCCACCAGCAGAGGATCGAGGCGAGGGCGACGAGCACGCCGTCGACGCGATGGGTCGTGACGTACGACCATCCGGTCAGGCGCGCGACCAGCGCGTCGGCCAGCAGCACGTACCCGGTCCAGACGATCGGCGTGAACCAGCGCGCGACGAGCGGCTGCCCGGCCGCGAGGGCGGCCTCGGCCGCCAGGATGATGCCGAGCCCGATCCAGCCGTGCCCTCTCACCGCATGGCGGCGAGATCGATCGTGAAGCGCGTCACGTCGCGGCCGTCGCCGTCGGCGACGACGAGCGCGACGCGCTCGCGGCCTTCCACGTCGCGCGTCGGAAAGCCGTAGACGCAGCGAGCCAGGTACGCACCGTCGTCCTGGCGCGCGGCCGTGCGCTCGTTCTGCACGAAGCTCGCCTGGACCTCGCGGCCGCCGACCACGAGGCGGGGCACGTAGTACCGCGCGAAGTCCGGCGAGCCGCCGCGCAGGCTCACCCAGAAGACGAGACGGTCCCGCGCCTCCCGGAGGACCTTGTCGCGATCCCCGGGCTTCAGCGCCTTGCCGCCGAAGCGGGCATGACGCGCGGCGATCGCGAGCCGATGAAACGGTGTCAGCACCACGGCGCGCTCGCCGTCCGCGCCGGCGACGCTCCACTCGGCGCCGAACGCCTCCACCGTCACGCTGCGCTCGCCGGCGCGAATGGCCTCCTGGCGCTGTCCCTCCGTGAGCGCGAGCGAGGCGCCCGACGCGGCTGCCGGCCAGAGCAGCAGGCCGAGCAGGCAGACCGCCCGCCTCACGGCAGCGCGCCGACCACCACGCGGTCGTACGTGTCCGGCGCGAAGAACTGCCCCGCCACGCGCTGCACGTCGGCCGCGGTCACCCTGGCGATGCGCTCCTTGTACCGGTCGGCGTAGTCCAGGCCGAGGCTCAGCGCTTCCACGCTGACGATGAAGTCGGCCACCTTCGCGCTCGTGTCGAGCCGCAGCGGGAAGGAGCCGATGAGGTAGTCCTTGGCCAGCTTCAGCTCCCGCTCGGAGACGGGCTCGCGGCCGAGGCGCGTCATCTCGTCGCGAATGATGTCGATGACCTTGGGAACCTCCGCCGTGCGGGTCGCCGCCGACACCGTCAGCGCGGCGCCGTAGCGTCCGGGGTTGTTGTACGCGTACACGGCGTACGCCAGCCCGCCCTCGTCGCGGACGCGCCCGTACAGGCGCGACGCGGAGCCGCCGCCCAGGATGTACGTGGCGACCGCCAGCGGGAAGTAGTCGGGATCGAGCTGGCGGATCGCCTGCCGGCCGTAGACGAGGGTCGCCTGTGTGAGGTCCTTCTTGATCCGCTCGTCCTTCGGCGGTCCGCCGCCCGCGGCCTCCGGCACGCCGGGCGCGGGACCGGGCGGCCTCGCCCACGCCCCGAACCGCGCGAGGATCTCGCGCCGCGCCTCGGCGACCGTGGTCGCGCCGACGACCGCGATGATCGTCGTGTCGGGCCGCACGTGCTCGCGGTGGAAGCGCACCACGTCGTCGCGCGTGACGCGGCCGACGGACTCCACCGTGCCTTCCGACGGCCGGCCGTACGGGTGGCTGGGGAACACCAGGCGCGCGAGCGCGCGACTGGCGACCGTACCGGGATCCTCCTCCGAGCGCCTGATGGCGGCCTGCGTCTGCGCGACCCTCCGCTTGACCTCCGCCTCGGGGAAGGTCGGCGACAGCAGCACCTCGGCCATCAGGTCCAGCCCGAGCCCGAGGTCGCGCTTGAGCACGCCGAGCGACACGTTCATGCCGTCGCGGCCCGCGCCCGACTGGAGGCTGCCGCCGACGAACTCGATCGCGGAGTCCAGCTCGGGCCCGCTGCGCCTGGCCGTGCCGCGCGTGAGCAGCCCGCCCGTGAGCCCGGCGAGGCCCGCCCGGTCGGGAGGATCGAGCACCCCGCCCGCTCTCGAGTAGGCGCGGACGGCGACGATGGGGACGGCCGGCCGCTCGGCCACCAGGAGGACGATGCCGTTCGACAGCACTTCCCGGTGCGCGATGGGCGTGGCCGCGCCTCCCGGCGCGGCCAGCAGCACCAGGAGGACGACCACGACGGTGAGGTGGACGACGCGCGCGCGGCCCGCAGCCCGTGAAGTCATGCCGTCTAGTCTAACCGCTTCCGGAAGCGTGCTCGGACAGGGATCGGATGGCGACCTGAGTGTGGCGTCAGCGCCGCGGGACGAGGACGCCGACGTTCTTGCGGTCGTCCGAGAAGTACGCGCGCGCGACCCGCTGGATGTCGGCGGCGGTCACCGCGCGCAGCCGCTCGAGGAACCGGTCCTTGCCGGCGTAGCCGCCGATCATCTCGAAGCGCGCCAGCAGCGAGGCCCGGCGGTGCACGGAGTCCTCCTGGAACACGAACGCAGCCTCCGTCTGGTTCCGGGCACGCGTCAGCTCCTCGTCGGTCACCGGCTCGGC
>DASUPA010000230.1:0-3969 GCA_036276335.1 Candidatus Methylomirabilota bacterium
GGAGGCGCTGGAGGTGTCGTTCCCCGGTCTGATGGCGGCGGGGCGGATGAAGCTCGTGCCCTATACGACCACCATATCGACGAGCCAGATCCTCGGTCGCATCGTCGAGCGGATCCGCGCGGGGACATTGCGGAGTCCACCGCCGCCCGATCGGTAGCTACTCGATGACCCGATCCGCCCGTGCCAGCAGCGACGCCGGGATCGTGAGGCCGACGTCCCGCGCGGTCTTCAGGTTGATCACCAGCTCGAACTTCGTCGGCTGCTCGACCGGGATATCGGCCGGCCTCGCGCCCTTGAGGATGCGGTCGACGTGGCCGGCCGCGCTGCGGGTCACGGCGTCGAGATCGGGCCCGTAGCTCAGGAGGCCGCCCTCCGCCGCCCACGGTCCCCAGCCGGACACGAGCAGCAGGCGGTTCTGCGCCGCAAAGCCGATGATGCGGGCGCGGTTCAGAGTCATCAGCCTCGACGACACGATGATCACCGCCTCCGTCCGCTCACGGGTCGCCGCCGCGAACGCGCCGGCAAAGTCGTCGCGTCCGCGCACGTCGAGCGACTGGACCCGGATCCCCAGCGAGCCGCCGGCCGCGTGTGTCGCCGGAAACTCACCGTCCGGATGGTCCGGGTTCCAGAGCACGGCGACCCGCGTCACGCGCGGTGCAGCTTCCTTGAGGAACTGCAGGCGCTTGCCGGCCAGCTCCGACGAGACGAACGTGACGCCCGTCACGTTGCCGCCGGGGCGCGCGAGGCTGGCCACGAGACCGCCCTGCACCGGATCCGCGCTGGTGATCATCACGATCGGGATGGTGGCGGTGGCGCGCGTGGCAAACGGCGCGACGTCACCGCCCGCCGCGATGATCAGGTGGGGCTTCGAGCGGACGAGGTCGGCGGCCAGGTCCGGCAGGCGCTCCGGTCGTCCCTCGGCGTAGCGGTGCTCGAAGACGATGTTGCGCCCCTCGCGGTACCCCAGCGCGTCCAGCCCCCGACGGATTGCGGGGAAGGCGTCGGTGTCGGGAGTGCCGAAGAGAAGGACGCCCAGGCGCGTGAGCTTCGCCTGCTGCGCCTCTGCGGCGGGTGGCACGCGGAGTGTGCCGGCCAGCCACATGGCCAGGAACCGGCGGCGATCCATCCTCGGACGGTAGGGCCATCCACGAGGAAGATCAAGCGCGGCTCCGGCCGTCCGGCGAGCCCACCGTCAGGGTGCGACGATCGCCATCGCTCCAGGCCGTCGCCTCAGACGAGCCGTGCGATGAGAGCGGCCGCCCGGCGGGCGCCGTCGGTCTCCACGTCGCGGTAGAGCACCGGTCGCTTGAGCCCGTCGGCGATGGCGTGGGCCAGGGCCTCGGGGTCGCTCTGCGCATAGTCCATCCGCGTGCCGGCGCCGTAGCGGGCCAGGCGGTGCGGCACGTGGTGCGTCTGCTCGAAGTGATTCCGGAGCGGGAAGTACAGGAACGGTCGCTTGGTGGCCGTGAGCTCCATGCACGTGCTGAGTCCGCCCTGCACGACGGCCAGGTCGCACGCGGCCAGGTGGGCGTAAAGGTCGGGCACGAAGGGGCGGTACTCGACGCCGGGGGTCGGCGGCAGCGACGCAGGGTCGATGCGCGGCCCGGTGACGACGACGATGCGCGCCTCGGGCACGAGGCGCCGCGTCGCCGGCGCGGCCGCGACCACCCGGCGCAGCAGGTGACGGCCGACGCCGGTCCCGCCCACCGCGGCGAACACGACCTTCTCGTCGGCGCGGAAGCCCAGGCGTGCGCGCAGCGCCGCGCGATCGGCGAACTCGGCCGGATCGAAGGGAAGGACGTAGCCGGGGAAGTCGAAGTGCGCGCGCGTCCAGTCGCGGATGCGCGGCAGCCCCGGACCGAACTCCGCGTCGATGACGTCGTCGGGGCTGCCCACGAACAGCGCGGCGTCGCGGATGCGCGGGAGGCGCGCGATCTGCTCGATCATCTCGGCGTTGTAGTCGGCGGCCACCGCCGCCTCGCGCCGATCGTCGGGATCGACGGGCAGCCAGCCCACGAAGTCCGTGAGCCAGGCGAACGCGGTGCGCTTGAGCTCCGGGTTCTCGTGCAGGTAGTAGTCGACGTCCCAGGCCTCGTCGCCCACCACGAGGTCGTAGGGCTCGGCCTCGAGCAGGTCGTGCAGCACCATGAAGTTCGCGACGAGGATCTCGTCCATGTTCCGCCAGGCATAGAACGCGTGCAGGTCGTGCTCGCCCGCCTCCGACTCGAAGTGCGCCGACTCGCCGGCCAGGAGGGCGCTCGCCGGATGCACCGTCTCGCCGCGCGCCTCCAGCACGCGGGTCACCGGGTCCTGCGCCAGCCACGTGATCTCGAGGTCCGGCCGCAGCGTGCGAAGGGCGCCGGCGATGGCGACGTCGCGCAGCGCGTGGCCCAGACCGATCGGGCTGGAGACGAACAGCGCGCGTCGGCGGCGCGTCATGGCGCGGCGCCACGGCCGCGGCGCGGGCGCCGGCGCCAGGAAGTCCCGGACCAGGAGGTTGTAGCGCACGGGGTCGCGCGTGTTCGGGAGGTGGCCGCAGCCCTCCATCGGGACCAGGACCGACCCGGCGATCGCCGCGTGCGCCCGTTCGGAGAGCGCGATGGGTCTCACGCGGTCCTCGGTCCCGTGCAGGATGAGCGTGGGACAGCGGACACGGGCCAGCAGGTCGGCGAGCGGTGTGCGGCACCGGCCCTCGTCGATGGTGGCGACGAGGATCTCCGGCGTGGTCTCCAGTCCCCAGGCCACCGCGTCCTCGCGCTGCTTCGTGGAGTGCGGCTCGCTCGAGGCCTGGGAGAAGAAGAACTCGAGGAAGTCCCGATAGTGAGCCCGCCAGTAGCCGGCGTTGAACTTCGCCCAGCCGGCGGCGTCGTCGGCCACCGGTGCGTGGAAGCTGGCTCCTCCGCGCGGCGCGTCGTCGATGGCGCAGGCGGTGAGGACGAGTCGCTCCACGCGCTCGGGATGCTCGGCGGCCAGGATCACGCCCTGCCACGTCGACCGGGAGAGCGTGACCAGCGAGGCGCGCTCGGCGCCGGTGGCATCGAGCACGGCGAGCGCGCTGTCCGCGACGCGGTCGTGGTCGTAGCCGGTGGCGGGCCGGCCCGAGCGCCCGTTGCCGAACGGATCGAAGGTGACGACACGGAAGTGGCGCGCCAGGTACGCGATCTGCGCCTTCCAGACGCGGCTGTGGACGATCTGCCACGGCGGGATGAGGAGCACCGTGCGCTCGCCCTCGCCGTAGATCTCCCAGAAGATCGGTACGCCGCCGTGCTCGATCAAGCCCTCGTGGTCGGGGTAGCGCGCCCGCATGCTGTCCTCCTAGCCGAGCGTGAGAGGCCGACCTTCGTGCCGCTGCCCTTCCAGCCACCGCAGGAAGCGCTCGAAGGTCGCCAGGCTCGCGCGATTGTGCGACTCCTCCTCGGGAACACCGAGCATCATCTCCATCTCCATGCCGTACCAGAAGCCCGCCAGGTAGGCCGTCACGTGCTGCGCCGACACCGAGCGGATCGCAAGGTGCTCGAGCGCGTCGCCGACCACGCGCTCGAGCAGGGCCCGCCACTGGCCCCGGAGCTTGCGCACCTCGTCGCCGATGGCCGGGTTCGAGACGCCCAGCGCGGAGAGCTCGGTCAGCAGGCGGACGTACCCGGAGCGAAGATCGCTCTCGTAGAAGCGGCAGGCCTGCGCCCACTTGTCGGCCACGCTCCCGGTCGACTCGAACATCTCGGCCTGTCGCTTGAGGAGCGCCTGGCTCATGCGCTCGAGGACGGCCAGCGTCAGCCGCTCCTTGGTCCCGAAGTAGTAGTGGATCAGGCTCTGGTTGACGCCGGCCTCGGCGGCGACCGCGCGGGTGGAGAGCGCCGCGGAGCCCCGAGCCACGATGCAGCGGCCCGCCGCCTCCACGATCGCCTCGCGCATCGGCAGCGCCGCGGCTCCGCGCAGCGTGCGCGGGCGGGGGCCCTGCCTGGGCCGGCG
>DASUPA010000231.1:0-6788 GCA_036276335.1 Candidatus Methylomirabilota bacterium
GGAGGAGGGCGACAAGGCCTGCTTCGAGGTGGGCGTGCACGGGCTCCATCCCGAGCTGGTCAAGCTGGTCGGCCGGATGAAGTACCGGACCTCCTACGGGCAGAACTGCCTGCAGCATTCGAAGGAAGTCGCGTGGCTGGCCGGGATGATGGCGGCCGAGATCGGCGCCGATCCCAAGCTGGCCAAGCGCATGGGGCTGCTGCACGACATCGGCAAGGCTTTGACCCACGAGCAGGAGGGCAGCCACCCCGAGCTCAGCCTGCAGGTGCTGACGAAGTACAGCGAGAGCCCTCAGGTCATCAACGCCGCGCTGTGCGGGCACGAGGACGTGAAGCCCGAGACGGTGGAGGCGGTGCTGGTGGAGGCGGCGGACGGCATCTCGGCCGCGCGTCCGGGCGCGCGGCGCGACGTGCTCGAGTCCTACATCAAGCGGCTGGCCAAGCTCGAGGAGATCGCGCTCTCGTACAAGGGCGTGGAGATGTGCTACGCGATCCAGGCCGGCCGCGAGCTGCGGGTGATGACCAAGGCCGACGTCATCACGGACCTCGACGCCCACCAGCTCGCGAAGGACATCAGCAAGCGCATCGAGGCGGAGATGCAGTACCCCGGACACATCAAGGTGGTCGTGATCCGCGAGACGCGCGCGGTGGAGGTGGCGAAGTAGCGTGATGAACGTGTTGATGATCGGCGACATCTTCGGCGAGTCCGGCCGCGCGGCGCTGGCCCGGCTCCTGCCGCGCCTGCGCGAGCAGCACTCGATCGACTTCTGCGTGGTGAATTGCGAGAACGCCGCCGGCGGCTTCGGCGTCACGCCGCCGATGGCGCGGCAGATGCTGGAGCAGGGCGCCGACGTGCTGACCTCCGGCAATCACATCTGGGACAAGAAGGAGATCGTGGAGTACATCACGCGCGAGAACCTCCTCCTGCGCCCGGCGAACTTCCCGGCCGGCACCCCCGGCGTCGGCCACGTGAGCGTGAAGGCCGGTCCGCACCGCGTGGCCGTCCTCAACCTCATGGGCCGCGTGTTCATGAACCCGATCGACTGTCCGTTCCGCAAGGCGGACGAGATCCTGCCCGAGCTGCGCAAGGAGACGCCGGTCATCCTCGTCGACATGCACTGCGAGGCGACCAGCGAGTCCCAGGCGATGGGCTGGTATCTCGACGGCCGGGTGAGCGCGGTGGTGGGCACGCACCGCCACGTGCAGACGGCCGACGAGCGGGTGCTGCCCGGCGGTACCGCCTACATCACGGACCTCGGCATGACGGGCCCCACCGACGGCGTCATCGGCGTCGACCGCGAGATCATCCTGCAGCGGTTCCTGACCCAGATGCCGGCGCGCTTCGAGCCGGCGAAGGGGCCGGCCGCGCTCCACGGCGCCGTCATCACGATCGATCCGGAGACGGGACGCGCCTCGGACATCCGCCGACTCCGCGTCCCCGCGTGAGGCTGGAGCGGGCATGATCCTCCACGGCAAGCCGGTCCAGGAACGTGTGCTCGCGGAGGTCAAGGCGGGCGTCGATCGGTTCAAGGCCGCGCGCGGCGTCACGCCGGCGCTGGCCGTGGTGCTGATCGGCGGCGATCCGGCCTCGCAGGTCTACGTCGGCCACAAGCGCCGCGCGGCGGACGCCGTCGGCATCATCGCCCGCGACGAGCTCTATCCGCAGGGGCTGGACCAGCGCGCGCTGAACGACCTGCTTCGATCCCTCAGCGCGGATCCGGGCATCCACGGCATCCTGCTCCAGCTCCCGCTGCCCAAGGGACTCGACGAGGCGGAGGCGCTGGCCGCCATCGCGCCGGAGAAGGACGTCGACGGCCTGCACCCGACGAACCTCGGGCGCCTGCTGGCCGGCGAGCCGGGCGTGGTGCCGTGCACGCCGTCCGGCTGCCTCGAGATCCTCGATCACTACGGGGCCAAGCTCGAGGGCGCCGAGGCGGTCGTGGTGGGCCGCTCGCGACTGGTCGGCAAGCCGCTCGCGCAGCTCCTGCTGGCCCGCCACGCCACGGTGACGATGTGCCACACGCGGACGCGCGACCTCGCCTTCCACACGCGGCGCGCCGACATCCTGTGCGTCGCCGCCGGGCGCCCGCGGATGATCACGGGCGACATGGTCAAGGAGGGCGCCTGGGTCATCGACGTCGGCGTCAACCGCCTGGAGACGGGCAAGCTGGCCGGCGACGTCGACTTCGAGTCCGTGCAGTCGCGCGCGGCCGGCGTCACGCCGGTGCCGGGCGGCGTGGGGCTCATGACGATCGCCATGCTGCTGAAGAACACGCTCGCCGCCGCCGAGAGGCTTCTCGGAGGGGGGCCGGCGGAGCTGCGTGGGCAGAGCCCGCGCTCGAACTGACGCGGTGAACGAGCGCGCGGTGCTGACGGTCTCGGAGCTGTCGGCGCGGCTGCGCGAGGTGCTGGAGGAGCGGTTCCCGGCGGTGTGGGTCGAGGGCGAGATCTCGAACTTCAAGCTGTACACGTCGGGGCACGCCTACTTCACGCTCAAGGACGAGACGGCCCAGCTGCGGTGCGTGCTCTTCCGCAACCGCGGCCGCCGCATCCGCTTCGAGCCCACCGACGGCCTGCACGTGCTCGCGTTCGGCTCGGTCGAGGTGTACGCGCAGCGCGGCGAGTACCAGCTGGTCGTTGAGCTGCTGGAGCCGCGCGGGCTCGGGGCGCTGCAGCTCGCCTTCGAGCAGCTGAAGGAGCGCCTGCAGCGCGAGGGCCTCTTCGACCCGGCGCGCAAGCGCCCGCTCCCGCGCTTCCCCAGGAAGATCGGCATCGTGACGTCGCCCACGGGCGCGGCCCTGCGCGACATGCTGCGCGTCATCGGGCGGCGCTTCGGCGAGATCCACATCGTCATCGCGCCCGCCAAGGTCCAGGGCGAGGGGGCGGCGCAGGAGGTGGCCCAGGGCGTCCGGGAGCTGAACGCGCTGGGCGGGGTCGACGTGATCATCGTGGGGCGCGGCGGCGGCTCGCTCGAGGACCTGTGGGCGTTCAACGACGAGATGCTCGCGCGCACCATCGCCGTCTCGAAGGTGCCCGTCATCTCCGCGGTGGGCCACGAGGTCGACGTCACGATCGCGGACTTCGTCGCCGATCTCCGCGCCCCGACGCCGTCGGCGGCCGCCGAGCTGGTGGTCCGGGAGAAGCAGGCGGTGGCCGACAGCGTGGCGGACCTCGGCCGGCGCCTCACGGCCGTGATGCGGCGGCGGCTGGCGCGCGAGCGCGAGCGCCTCGAGACGGCGCGCCGCCGCCGCGTGCTCACCGACGCGCGCCGTCCGCTGCGCGACCTCGAGCGCCGCGTCGACGACGCCACGGCCCGGCTGCGCCGCGCCATCGCGGCCGCCGTGCGCCACGCGGCGCACCGCGTGGAGCTGGCCGCGCGCGGCCTGCGCGCGCAGAGCCCGGTGGCGCGGACGGCGGCCGACCGCCGGCGCCTCACCGACCTCTCCGCGCGGCTCGACCGCGGCCTGGCCCGCCAGGTCGACCGCGCGCGCCACCGGCTGGGCGGGAGCGTGGGCCGGCTCCACTCGCTGTCGCCGCTGGCGGTGCTGGCGCGCGGATACAGTTTGACGCGCCTGCCCTCGGGAGAGATCGTCAGGAGCGCCCGCCAGGTCGCGGCCGGCGACGCGGTGACGGTGCTGCTCGACCAGGGGAGCCTGGCGTGTCGCGTGAGCGCGACGAAGGAGCACGATGACCGACCTGAAATTTGAGGACTGCCTGGCGCGGCTGGAGCAGATCGTGACCGCGCTCGAGGCCGGCAACCTGCCGCTCGAGGAGTCGCTGAAGGTGTTCGAGGAGGGCGTGGCGCTCGCGCGCCGCTGCTCCAGTTATCTCGACGACGCCGAGCGGCGCATCGAGATTCTCGCCAAGGACGAGAGCGGAGCCCAGACGACACGGCCCTTCGCATGGGAAGGCGAGGACGAGCCGTCCGCGCAGGGGGGGCCCAAGTGACGTTCCAGCTCACGGAGTACCTCGAATCGCGGCGGGCGCTCATCGACGCCGCGCTCGACCGGGTGCTGCCCACCGAGGACACGCCGCCGGCAAACCTCCACCGCGCCATGCGCTACAGCGTGCTGGCGCCGGGCAAGCGGCTGCGCCCCATCCTCGTCATCGCGGGCGCGGAGGCCGTGGGCGGCGCCGCGCCCGCGGTGATGGACGCGGCGTGCGCGCTCGAGCTGATCCACGCCTACTCGCTCATCCACGACGACCTGCCGGCCATGGACGACGACGACTACCGGCGCGGCCGGCTCACCAACCACAAGGTCTTCGGCGAGGCGATGGCCATCCTGGCCGGCGACGCGCTGCTCACGCTGGCGTTCCGCCTCATCGCCGACAGCGCCGCGCGCATGAGCGACCCGCGCATGGTCGCGCGCGTGGTGGCCGACGTCGCCGACGCCGCCGGCACCGACGGCATGGTGGGCGGGCAGGTGGTCGACATCGAGTCGGAGGGCAAGGACGTCACGGCGGAGACGCTCGAGTACATCCACCGGCACAAGACCGCCGCGCTCATCCGCGTGGCGCTCTGCGCGGGCGCCACGCTGGCGGGCGGCCGTCCCGAGCAGGTCGCGGCCGTACGCGCGGCGGGGGAGGCGCTCGGGCTCGCCTTCCAGATCGTGGATGATATCCTCGATGTCGAAGGCAGCCTCGCGGAGCTGGGAAAGACAGCCGGCAGCGACGAGCGCAAGAAGAAGGCCACGTATCCGGCCTTCCACGGCCTCGAGGCGTCGAGGCAGAAGGCGCGCACGCTGATCGACGAGGCCAAGCGCTCGCTGGAGGCGCTGGGCCCGGCTGCCACGCCGATCCGCGCGCTTGCCGATTTCGTCTTCGAGCGGAGGTCCTGAGCCATGTCGGCGATCACCGGCGTCTACGCTCGCGAGATCCTCGACTCCCGCGGTAATCCCACCGTCGAGGTGGAGGTGCAGCTCGAGTCCGGCGCGTGGGGGCGGGCGGCCGTGCCCTCCGGCGCCTCGACCGGCAAGCGGGAGGCCGTCGAGCTGCGGGACGGCGACACCCAGCGCTACCGCGGCAAGGGCGTCCAGCAGGCCGTCCGCAACGTCGAGGAGACCATCGCCCCCGAGATCGACGGCATGGAGGCGAGCGAGCAGGCGGCCGTCGACCAGGCGCTGCTGGAGCTGGACGGCACGCCGAACAAGTCCGCGCTCGGCGCCAACGCCATCCTGGCCGTCTCGCTCGCGGTGGCGCGGGCGGCCGCCGACGACGCGGCGCTCCCGCTCTACGCCTATCTCGGCGGCGTCGGCAGCCGGCTCCTCCCGGTGCCCATGATCAACGTCATCAACGGCGGCGCCCACGCCGACAACGGCCTCGACTTCCAGGAGTTCATGCTGGTCCCGGCGGGGGCGGACTCCTTCAGCAACGCGATCCGCATGGGCGTCGAGATCTTCCATGCGCTGCGCGAGGGGCTCAAGGAGAAGAAGCTCGGCACCGGGCTCGGCGACGAGGGGGGCTTTGCCCCGGCGCTCGGCTCCAACACCGCCGCCCTCGACTTCCTGATGCAGGCGATCGAGCGCGCCGGCTACCGCCCGGGCTACGACGTCGCGCTGGCGCTCGACGTGGCCGCCAGCGAGTTCGCCGAGGACAACGGCCGCTATCGCCTCCGGCGCGAGGGCCTGGTGCTCGACGCCGAGGAGCTGGTGGGCCGCTACGAGCAGCTCGTCGAGCGCTATCCGATCGTGTCGATCGAGGACGGGCTCGGCGAGGACGACTGGGCGGGCTGGGCGCTGCTCACGCGCCGGCTGGGCGGCCGCGTGCAGCTCGTCGGCGACGACCTCTTCGTCACCAATCCGGCCGTCATCCAGCAGGGGATCCAGAAGGGCCTCGCCAACGCCGTCCTCGTCAAGGTCAACCAGGTCGGCACCCTCACCGAGACGCTGGAGGCCATCGAGCTCGCCAAGCGCGCCGGCTACGGCACCGTCATCTCCCACCGCTCCGGAGAGACGGAGGACACCTTCGTCGCCGACCTCTCCGTGGCCGTGAACGCGGGCCAGATCAAGACCGGCTCGGTGGCGCGGAGCGAGCGCACCGCGAAGTACAACCAGCTGCTGCGCATCGAGGAGGAGCTGGGCCACGCCGCCTCCTGGCCCGGGCGCAGCCTCTATTCGCGCACGGCGCGGTGAGCCGCCGCCTCCTCGGCGGTGCCGCGCTGTTCGTCGTCGTCAGCGCGCTGACGGTCTACGGCGTGAGCGCCGTGATCCGCGTGGCCGACATGCGGCGCGAGATCGACGGCATGGAGCGTGACCTCGCCAGCCTCCGCGAGCGCACGGACGCGCTCACGCGCACGGTGGACCGGCTCCGCACGGATCCGGCGTACATCGAGAAGCTCGCCCGCGAGGAGCTCGGCTACGTGCGCCCGGGCGAGACCGTCCTGAAGTTCCCGAAGGGCGGCGCCGCCGCCCCCGCCGTCGCGCCCGCCCGCTAGACCGCATGGAGTGGCTGTGGGGGACCGGCTGGGCCTGGTTCACCCTCTTCGTGGTCACCATGCTCCTGAACGGCCGGGCCGCCTTCAAGCTCCTCGTCGACTGGAAGGGGATGCTGACGACCTGCCGGTTCGTCGAGGACGCGTACGCGAGCCTCGAGGCGCTGCCCGACGAGTCGGCGCTGGAGCGCGAGCCGGGCGCGCCCATCTTCGTGCACCTGGTGCCCGCGTTCCAGGAGCCCGGCATCGCGGCCACGCTGACCGCGCTGCTCGGATCGCGCTACCCGCACGGCCGCCTGCACGTCGTGGTGGCCACGCGCGCGGACGAGGAGCGCGCCCCCCATCCGCTGATGGAGGCC
>DASUPA010000232.1:0-12306 GCA_036276335.1 Candidatus Methylomirabilota bacterium
GACGTCGCCGTACGTCGGCGTCCCCGGATGGCGCGGGCTGGCGACGCTCATCAGTGGCCCCTCACGACCTTCTTGAGATAGGTCACCCCCGGACGGGTGCCGATCTCGTCGAGCACCGCGTACGCGCGCGGCGCGTGCGCGAGCCTGGACACGGCGCTGCCCGCGTCCTTCAGGTTGCCGAAGGTGATCGCCTGGGTCGGGCAGGTCTGCTGGCACGCGGTGAGGATGTCGCCGTCCCGCACGGGGCGCTGCGCGTCGCGCGCGCGGTCCTTGCCGGCCACGATGCGCTGGATGCACATGGTGCACTTCTCCATGATGCCGAGCTGGCGCACCGTGACGTCCGGATTGAGCTGCACGTCGAGCGGCGCCGGGAAGTCGTAGTTGTACCAGTTGAAGCGCCGGACGTGGTACGGACAGTTGTTGCCGCAGTACCGGGTGCCGACGCACCGGTTGTAGACCTGCCCGTTCAGGCCTTCCTCGGTGCGGTACGCCGCGAACACCGGACACACCGGCTCGCAGGGGGCGACCTCGCAGTGCTGGCAGAACATCGGCATGAAGAAGTTCGGCGACCGCACCGGCTTGCCGTCCTCCAGCCAGCGCTCGACGCGCAGCCACTGGATCTGCCGTCCGTACGCCGCCTCCGCCTTGCCGACCACGGGCACGTTGTTCTCCGCGACGCAGGCGACCGCGCACGCCCCGCAGCCCACGCACGCATCGACGTCGACCGCCATGCCCCAGCGATTGGCGGGATACTGCTGGTCGGTGTACATGCTGATCAGCTCGTGCGCCTCGGTCTTGCCGCGCAGGGCCTGCTCGCGCGCCGTGGCGAGGTCGACGTGGCGCGCCAGCTCCCGGTGATCCTGGTCGAAGGTCGCCTGCAGCACCGCGAGCGGCCGGCGCCCGCCCGTCCGGGCCAGCGTCACGCGGACGCCGAGGTACTGGACGCCACCGGATGTCGCATCGGGCGCTCCGGGAAGCAGCGCCACCGGATTCTGCGTCGTCGGCGCCGCCCCCACATAGCGCGGCACGTGGTAGGCCGCATAGCGGTGGCCGATCGGGATGGCCACCGCCCTGGGATGGAGGCCCGGGCGCGGGTAGGCCGGCACCTCGATCGCCCCGTGCGGCGACGTCACCTTCACCACGTCGCCGCGCGCGATGCCGAGCGACCGCGCGGTCTCCTCCGCGATCTCGACCCAGGCGTCCCACGCCACGGACGTCATCGGGTCGGGCGTCTCCTGCAGCCACGCGCGGGTGCCGCCGCGGCCGTCGTACATCCGGTGCGAGGGAAACGCGAGGAGCGCGTAGCCGTTCGCGTCGCCCTCGAGGCTCGGCGATGGGACCTCGACCGGCGCCGGCTTCGCGGTCACCCCGGCCGTCGGCACCTCCTGCCAGACGCCGCCCTGCCGGAGCGCGCCCGGCCAGTCGCCCTTCACCACCGGCTCCCACGTGGCCTTCAGGTACTGCTCGAAGGTCGCCCACGGGAGCGGGCCCTTGCCCTCCTCCACGCCGAGCACCGTCCGCGTGACGGAGAGCAGCACGTCGCCCATCTGGCGCGCGTCCCGGATGGGCTTCATCGTGGGCTGCAGCAGGCCCGTCACGCCCTCGCGGGGCGCGTAGTCCCCCCACGACTCGAGCCAGTGCGTGTCCGGGAGCACGAGATGCGCGAGCGCGGTGGTCTCGTCGGGCTGGTTCGCGAACGACACCACGAACGGGACCTTCGCCAGCGCCTCGCCCACGCGGAGGCCGCCGGGCAGCGTGAACGCCGGGTTCACGCCGGGCCCGAGCACGAGCGCCTCGATCTCGCCGGCGGCCATGGCCTGCACGAGCCGGGCGACCTCGGCGTAGGGCGTGACCTTCCCGTACGCCCAGTCGGGCCCGAAGCGGACGGTCCGGCCGACGTTGCCCACTGCCGCGTTGAGGAGGTTGATCGCCATCTGGGTCTGCGCGGCGTTGGAGCCGCTCACGGCCGCGCCGCCGCCGATGGCGAGGCTCGGCTTGCCGCGTCCGAACGTCCCCGCGATGTGCTCGATGGTCTTGGCGTCGACGCCACTCTCGTCGGCGACCTTCTTGACGTCGACCTGGGCCACGGCGGCCGCGTACGCGCGGTCGGCCATGCCCTTGTCGACGAGTACCTTGAGGATCGCGAGCGCCAGCAACCCTTCCGTGCCCGGCGCGTTCTGCACCCACTCGTCCGCGTTGGCCGCCGTGAGCGACTGCCGAGGCTCGACGTGAATGGCGGTGCCGGCGCGGCCCTCGCGGAAGGCGTGCATCCGCGCGAAGGCCGCGGGGTAGTGCACGTTGTTGATCCACGTCTCGACGAAGTCCGCGCCGAAGTTCAGGACGACCTGCGCCTCGCCCAGCGCGTAGTACGGCACCGCGTCCCGCCCGAACGTCGCCCGGTTCGCGGCGCGAATCGCCTCGTAGCCGAAGGGCTCCAGCGTGATCCGCGGCCGGGCGCCGAGGGCCTGCACGACGCGGTCGAGCAGCCCGCCGAGGCTGCCGTTCTCGAGCTGGCTGACGACCGCGATGGCGCGCCCCTTGTTGGCGCCACGGAGCGCGGTGAGCCGGTCGGCGAGCGTCTTGAGCGCATCGTCCCAGGCGACCGCCTGCAGGCCCTGCCCCTCCCGGCGCTGCGGGCCGGCGAAGCGGTCCGGATGGTAGAGGCCCTGCAGCGCGGCCTGTCCGCGGATGCAGAGCGCGCCGCGGTTCACCGGGTGATCCGGGTTGCCCTCCAGCTTGACGACGCGTCCCTCGCGATTCCGGGCCAGCACTCCGCACCCGGCGGGGCACTCGCGGCACACCGTCGCGAAGTAGGCGGCGACGCCGGGCACCAGCTGCTCGTTGGGGACGACGAGCGGCAGGATGGTCTCCGTCGCCTGCTGACAGCCGCCGGCGGCGGCCGCCGCGCCGCCGGTGGCGACGATCTTGAAGAAGTCGCGTCGGTTCATGCGCGCCTCAGTGGTGGCACGTCACGCAGTCGAGCGGCGCCCGCATGCCGCGCGTCGCGTTCTCGGTCCGGTGGCACTCGACGCACCAGCCCATGGTCAGCGCCGGCGAGGCCGGGCGCAGGCCGGTCAGGTTCAGCACGTCGTTCACGAGCCGCGGGCCGGTGGTCCCGGCGGCCGTGGTCATCGTCTCGACGGGGCCGTGGCACGTCTGGCACGCGACGCCGCTGCGCACGTGCGGCTTGTGCGGGAAGTAGGTGAACTCGGGCACCTTGAAGACGCGCACCCAGGGAATGGGCTCGCCCTTCGCGGCATACCCGGCGAGCTTCTGGATCTCGGGCCGGTCGGCCGCGGTGATCCGGTGGCAGCCGAGGCATCGCTCGACGGACGGCAGCCCGGCGTACTCCGAGCGTCGCGCGTCGGCGTGGCAGTACTGGCAGTCCATCTTGTACGTCTGCACGTGGATGTTGTGGGGGAACGCGATCGGCTGCGCCGACGGCCGGGCCGTCGCCGGCTGACGACTCCACGAGGACACCGCGAGGAAGATCAGGACGGCGAGGAGAACGACGCCCAGCGCGCCCACGCCCGCCTTCGCCATCGACAGTCGAACGCCCTCCCCGGATTCGTGGATGTGGCCCGAATGAAATGCGCGTGAAACATATCACTTGGTCCGGGGGGAGTCAATAAAGCGAGGCGCTGGCGCTCATCGCCTCCGCGGCCGCGCGCGCCGCCAGGTCGATGTCGTCCTCGGTGTGCGCGAGCGACACGAAGGCCGCCTCGAACTGCGACGGCGCGAGCGCCACGCCCCGCTCGAGCATGCCGTGGAAGAAGCGCGCGTAGCGCGCGCTGTCGGCCGCGCGCGCACCTGCGTAGTCGCGTACCGGCCCCGCGCAGAAGAACGGGGTGAGCATCGAGCCGACGCGATTGACGACGAGCGGCAGGCCCGCCTTCCCGGCCGCCTCGCGGAGCCCGCCCTCGAGCCGCGCGCCGAGCGCCTCGAGGCGCGCGTAGGCCTTGCGGTCCTCGAGCGCACGCAGCGTGGCGAGACCGGCGGCGACGGCGAGCGGGTTGCCCGACAGCGTTCCGGCCTGGTAGACGGCGCCCAGCGGGGCCACGTGCTCCATGACGGCGCGCCGGCCGCCGTAGGCGCCGACCGGCAAGCCGCCGCCGATGATCTTGCCCAGACAGGTGAGGTCGGGACGCACGGCGTACCGCTCCTGCGCCCCGCCGTAGGCGACGCGGAAGCCCGTGATCACCTCGTCGAAGATGAGCAGCGCGCCGTGGGCAGCGGTCACCTCGCGCAGTCCCTCCAGGAATCCCGGCGCCGGCGCCACCACCCCCATGTTGCCGGCCACGGGCTCGACGATGAGGGCGGCGATCTGCCCGCCGCGCGCGCGGAAGAGGCCGCGCACGGCGTCCAGGTCGTTGAACGGCAGCGTGAGGGTCAGGCTCGCGAGCGCCGCCGGCACGCCGCGGCTGTCCGGGATGCCGAACGTCGCGCCGCCGGAGCCGGCCTTGACGAGCAGGCTGTCGGCGTGCCCGTGATAGCACCCCTCGAACTTCACGAGGAGGTCGCGGCCGGTGGCGCCGCGCGCCAGCCGGATGGCGCTCATGGCGGCCTCGGTGCCCGACGAGACCAGCCGCACCATCTCCATGGACGGATAGGCGGCCGTGATCATCGCCGCCAGCTCCACTTCCTGCGGCGTCGGCGCCCCGTAGCTGGTGCCGCGGGCGGCCGCCGCCGCCACCGCCTCCACCACCGCGGGCGGCGCGTGGCCGAGGATCAGCGGTCCCCACGAGGCGACGAAGTCGACGTAGCCGCGGCCGTCCACGTCCCACACGCGCGCGCCCTCGGCGCGCGCGATGAAGCGCGGCTCGCCGCCCACCGACCGGAAGGCGCGCACGGGGCTGTTGACGCCGCCGGGGATGCGCTGCTCGGCCGCCGCCAGCAGCCGGCGCGAGCCCGCGCTCGGGGCCGCCTCCGGCGAGGTGTCCAGATCGCCCGCGTCCACGCGCTCGAAGGCCGTGGTGGAGGCGTTGAAGCGGTAGGCGGCGAGCGACTTCACCGCGCGCCCGACCACGGACGCGACGACGTAGATGGTGCCCGGGTACGCCGGCTCCCCGCGGATCAGCGCCTGGGCGCGGTCGGTGTCCGAGAAGTACGCGCCCGCGTTCGGGTGCGAGTGATAGATGACCGCGATCGCGAAGCCCTCGTCGACGAGCCGGTTGAGCTTCAGCGCGTCCAGCGGATCCATGTAGTAGGCGTTCCGCGCCGTGCGCGGAAAGGTGACCGGATCGCGGCTGTGCATCTGGTCCTGCACGTTGCGGCACGGGACGATCCGCCGCTCCGCGCCCCGCGTCAGGATCACGCCACAGCACTCGCTCGGGTACTCCGCGACCGCCTGCTGCTTGATGGCCGCCACCTCCGCCGGCGTCAGCAGCATCGCCCGCCCGCGAGCGCCGGAATGATCGCGACCTCGTCGCCGTCGCGCAGCCGGGTGCCGAGGCCGCCCAGCCCGTCGATGGCCTCGCTGTTGACGTAGATGGCGATGTGACGGTGGACCTCGCCGCGCTCGTCGCGGACGAGCCCGCGCAGCCCGTCGTAGGCCGCCTCCAGCTCGTCGAGCACGGCGCGCACGTCGCCGGGGCGGACCTCCACGCGGTCGCGGTTGCTGGTCGCCCGGCGGAAGGGCGTGGGGATGTACACGGTGACGGCCATGGGACTCCTCGCTGGTCAGCCGAGGCTGAGATAACGCTCCCCGGTGTCGGGAAGCACGGTGACGACGAGCTGCTCGGGACGCATGGCGGCGGCGACCTCGCAGGCCGCCCACACCGCCGCGCCCGCGGACACGCCGACGAGGAGGCCCTCCTCGCGGCTGAGTCGCCGCGAGCACGCGGTGGCGTCCTCGTCCCGCACCTGCACGACGCGGTCGATCACGGTCTGGTTGAGCACTCCCGGCACGAACGAGGCGCCGATGCCCTGGATGCCGTGGAGGCCGGGCCGGCCGCCCGACAGCACCGGCGACTTCGCGGGCTCGACCGCGATGATCTTCACGCCCGGCGTCTTCTCCTTGAGCACCTCCCCGACCCCGGTGATGGTCCCGCCGGTGCCCACGCCCGCCACGAAGGCGTCGAGGCGGCCGTCGGTCGCGTCGAGGATCTCGAGCGCCGTCGTGCGGCGATGGATCTCGGGATTCGCAGGGTTCTGGAACTGCTGCGGCATGAAGTAGTCGGGGTGCTCGCGCAGCAGCTCCTCGGCGGCGAACACCGCGCCGGTCATGCCCTCGATGGCCGGCGTGAGGTGGATCTCGGCGCCGAAGCGCGTCATCAGCCGCTGGCGCTCGACGCTCATGTCCTCGGGCATCGTCAGGATGAGACGGTAGCCCTTGACGGCGGCCACCATGGCGAGGCCGATCCCCGTGTTGCCGCTCGTCGGCTCGACGATCGTGCCGCCGCTCCTGAGCACGCCGCGGCGCTCCGCGTCCTCGATCATCGCGAGCGCCGTGCGGTCCTTCACGCTGCCGCCGGGGTTCCGCGCCTCGAGCTTGGCCACGACGGCCGCACCGCCGGCGCGCGGCAGGCGGCGCAGGCGCACGAGCGGCGTGCCGCCGATGAGGTCGAGCACCGAGCCTGCGATCTTCATGTCCGCCTCGCTAGATGTGATACATGGGCCGGGCGTGACTGCGCCGCTCGCGCGCGCGCTCGACCAGCTCGCCGAAGGTCAGCCGGTCCACCACCCTGGACACGGCCTCGGCGATCTCCTCCCACAGCTCGTCCAGGTCCGATCCCGCGGCCCCGTTGCGGCGCGCGCCGCCGGCCTCGAACGGCGCCCCCGCGCCCTCCACCGCCCGCAGCACCGCACCCACCGTGATCTCCTCCGGCCGGCGCGTCAGATGATAGCCGCCCGTCGAGCCGCGCTTGGACGTGAGCAGCCCGGCGCGCTTGAGCGACAGCAGCACCTGCTCGAGGTACCGCTGGGGAATCGCCTGCCGCGCGGCGATCTCCTGGATCGGGATGAGCCCCCGCTCCCGCTGGAGCGCCAGGTCGAGCATCGCCTTGATCGCGTACTCCCCCTTGGCCGAGATCCGCATCGCCGGCAGCGTCCTCTCTAGGCCCGCCCGCCGCGCTCGAGCAGGCGCGCCGCCTCGCGCGCGAAGTACGTGATGACGATGTCCGCGCCCGCGCGCCGGATGGAGGTGAGCGCCTCCATCATCGCGCGCGGCTCGTCGAGCCAGCCGAGCTGGCCGGCGGCCCGGATCATCGCGTACTCGCCCGACACCGAGTACGCCGCCAGTGGCACGCCGAACTCCAGGCGGGCGCGGGCGATGACGTCCAGGTAGGGCAGCGCGGGCTTCACCATGACGATGTCGGCCCCCTCGTCGAGGTCGAGCGCGATCTCGCGCATGGCCTCCTGCGCGTTGGCCGGGTCCATCTGGTAGCCCTGCCGGTCGCCGAACTGGGGCGCGCTGTCGGCGGCCTCCCGGAAGGGTCCGTAGAAGGCCGACGCGTACTTCGCCGAGTACGCCATGATCGGCGTGTCGCCGAACGACGCCTCGTCGAGGGCCTCGCGGATGGCGCCCACGCGCCCGTCCATCATGTCCGACGGCGCGACGATGTCCGCGCCGGCCTCGGCGTGCGACACCGCCGTCCGCGCGATGAGCTCCACGCTCGGATCGTTGCGCACGGTGCCGTCCTCGACGACGCCGCAGTGGCCGTGGCTGGTGTACTCGCACAGACAGACGTCCGTCACGACGAGCAGGTCCGGCACGGTGTCCTTCACCGCGCGCACCGCCTGCTGGACGATGCCGTCGTCCGCGTACGCCTCGGACCCGCGCGGGTCCTTGTCCGCGGGCAGGCCGAAGAGCAGCACGGCCGGGATCCCCATGCCTGCGACGTCCTTGCACTCCTTCACCAGCTCGTCGACCGAGAGGTGGCGCTGGCCGGGCATCGACCCGATCGGCTCGCGGACACCCCGGCCGTGCACGACGAACAGCGGGTAGACGAGGTCGTCGACGGCCAGCGCCGTCTCGCGAACGAGCTTGCGTACCAGCGGCTTCTCACGC
Organism: Candidatus Methylomirabilota bacterium; assembly: GCA_036276335.1. Classification (GTDB taxonomy): domain Bacteria; phylum Methylomirabilota; class Methylomirabilia; order Rokubacteriales; family CSP1-6; genus AR12. The sequence goes on from DASUPA010000232.1 coordinate 8,009, forward strand.
AGGCGTCGGGGGCGGATCAACCCTTGGCCCATCAGTCGCTCCTCCTGCCCCGTCGGGCGGGGCGCTTCGGGATCCGGGCGAAGTAGTCGCCGATCGCGCGCGCGAGCGCGGGAATGGTGTACTCCGCGGGCATGATGTCGGTCCGCAGGCCATACTCGGCGGCGGTGGCCGCCGTGATCGGCCCGATGGACGCCACGGCGACGCGCCCGTGCCACGTGCGCCGCTCGTCCTCCGTGTAGGCCTCGGCGAAGTTGCGCGCGGTCGAGGAGCTCGTGAACGTGACGGCGTCGATGGTGCCCGCCGCCAGCGCGTCGGCGAGGCGCGCGGCGCCGCCCTCCGGCTTGCGGGTGGCGTACGCGGCCACCTCGGACACCTCCGCGCCGAGGGCGCGCAGCCCGGTCACCAGCACATCGCGCGTCTGCGCCGCGCGCGGGAGGAGCACGCGATCGCCGGGGCCGAGCACCGCGCGCAGCCGCGACACGAGGCCTTCGGCCCGGTACTCGGCGGGTACCACGTCCACGTGCACGCCGTGCTCGCGCAGGGCGTCCGCGGTCGCGGGTCCGATGGCGGCGATCCGGCGGCCGGCGAGCGCCGGCCAGCCCAGCCCGAGCGCGGCCAGGCGGCGGTCGACCATCAGCACTCCGTTGGTGGACGTGAAGACGATCCACGTGAAGGTGCCGAGCGCCGCCAGGGCGCGGTCCAGCGGCTCCCACGACGCCGGCGGTCCGATGACGATGGCCGGCGCCTCGATCACCCGCGCGCCGGCGGCCTCCAGCAGCTGCGTGAAGCGCTGCGCCTGCGCAGCGGCGCGCGTGACGACGACGGTCCGCCCGGCGAGCGGCCGCGGCGCGGCCGGCGACGGGCGCTCGGATCGCGACGAGGCGCCGCGGCTAGCGCCCATCGCCGACTCCCGCGGGCCGGAGCGCGACGATCCCGGCGGCGCCGCGCGCGAGCAGCCCCTCGGCGACGCGGGTGCCGAGCGACGCCGCCCGCTCGGCGGGGCCCTCCGCCGACTCGCGGAGCACCGTGCGGCCGTCCTCGCTGGCGACGACACCGTCGACGACGAGCCGGCCGCCCGCCAGTCGCGCGTGCGCCGCCATCGGCGTCACGCACGAGGCGCCGAGCCGACCCAGGAACGCGCGCTCGGCCAGCGCGCACGCACGGGTCGCCTCGTGCTCGAGCGCGCGCAGCGCGGCCAGGGTCGCGGCATCGCCCACGCGCGCCTCCACCGCGAGCACGCCCTGCCCCACCGCCGGCACGAAGACGTCGGGCGCGAGCGGCTCGGCGTGCCGCGGCATGATGCCGAGCCGGCGGAGGCCCGCCGCCGCCAGCACGATGGCGTCCCAGTCCCCGCCGTCCAGCTTGCGCAGGCGCGTGTCGACGTTGCCGCGGATCGGCTCCACCACGAGGTCGGGGCGCGCGGCGAGCGCGAGCGCGCGCCGGCGCGGACTCGACGTGCCCAGCACCGCGCCCGCGGGCAGCTCGGCGAAGCGCAGCGGCCGGCGCGTGACGAGCACGTCGCGCGCGTCGGCCCGCTCGGGGAACGCCGCCAGGCAGAGGCCGGCCGGCAGCTCCGCGGGCAGGTCCTTGAGGCTGTGGACGGCGACGTCGACCTCGCCGCGCAGGAGCGCCTCCTCGATCTCGCGCACGAAGAGCCCCTTGCCGCCCTGCGTGGCCAGGCGCGCCTCCGCGAGCCGGTCGCCCTCGGTGCGCATGGGAACGATCTCCACCCGCGCGCCGGCGGCCGACAGGCGGTCGGCGACGAGACGGGCCTGGGCCAGGGCCAGCGCGCTCCCCCGCGTGGCCACGCGGATCACGACCGGCGCCCCAGGCCGAAGAGCTCGTGCACGACCTCGAGCCACGACCGGTGCGCGCCCGCGCGCGACGACTCGCGCAGCTTCGTGATCGGCGCGTGCAGGATCTTGTTGATGAGCGACGCGGACATGGCCTCGATGGCGGCGCGGGTCTCCGGCGTGGCGTCCGGCAGCCGCGACAGCGTCCGCTTGACCTCGGCGCGGCGGATCTCCTCCAGGCGCTCGCGGAGGGAGACGATCGTGGGGATCACCTCGACGTCGCCCAGGCGCGCCCGGAACTTGGCGACCTCCCGCTCCACCAGCGCCTCCGCACGCTGCGCCTCCCGCAGCCGCTCGCGGATGTTGGCGTCGACCACCTGCTTCAGGTCGTCGATGTCGTAGCAGTAGACGCCCTCGATGCCGTCCACCCCCGGCTCGACGTCGCGCGGCACCGCGATGTCGATGAAGAACAGCGGCCGGGCGCCGCGGCCGTGCATCACGCGCTCGACGTGCGCGCGGGTGACGATGGGCGCCGGCGCGCCGGTGGACGTGACCACGATGTCGACGGCCGCCAGCGGCGTCGCGAGGTCGTCGAAGGGCACCGCCGTGCCCGACAGCGCGCGCGCCATCTCCTGGGCCCGCGCCCACGTCCGGTTCGCGACGTAGACCGGAAACGCGCCCTGCTCGACGAGGTGCTTGGCCGCCAGCTCGCTCATCTTGCCGGCACCGATCAGGAGCACGGCGCGGCCGGTGAGCCCCGCGAAGATCTTCTTCGCGAGCTCCACGGCCGCGAACGAGACCGACACGGCGTGGCGCGCGATCTCCGTCTCCGTCCGCACGCGCTTGGCCACCGCGAACGCCTGGGTGAAGAGCGTGTGCAGCGCCGGCCCCACCGTCTCGCACGCCTGCGCGAGCGCGAAGGCGTCCTTCACCTGGCCCAGGATCTGGGGCTCGCCGATCATCATCGAGTCCAGGCTGGCCGCCACCCGGAAGGCGTGCCGGATGGCGTCCTCCTCCTCGTGCGTGTAGAGCAGCGGCTCCACGCTCGCGGGATCGACGCCGCGGTGCCGGCAGAGGCGCGCGAAGGCCGAGGCCCGCGCGGGGCCGGCGGCGTCGGCCACGCCGTACACCTCCACGCGGTTGCACGTCGAGACGACCACGGCCTCGCGGAGCGACCCCGCCGTCAGCAGGTCTCGCAGCAGCTCGCGCAGCTTGTCCTCGTCGAGCGCCAGCTGCTCGCGGAGCGCGACGGGCGCGTTCTTGTGGCTCAGGCCCGCGGCGAAGAGGGCCATCAGGCGCCGTGCATCCCCGGCAGGAACAGCCCCGCGCCGAGCGTGAGCACGAGCGCGGCGAACCCGACGATGGCGTAGTAGGCGGCGCGTCGCCCGCGCCAGCCGGCGGCCGTCCGGCCCGCCAGCGTGCCGGCGTAGATCACCCACGCGACCGCCGAGAAGAACGCCAGCGGATCGGGAGCGAAGACGGAGCCCCACGAGGTCCGGGCCCAGACCGCGCCGAGGATGATCCCCGTCGTCAGGAACGGGAACCCGAGCGCGAGCGTGCGGTAGGTCAGGTGATCGAGCGTCTCGAGCGCCGGCAGCCGGTAGTAGAAGCGCCCGGGGCGCTTGGCGCGGATCTGCCGCTCCTGGAGCAGGTACATCAGCGCGCCGGCGAAGTTCAGGACGAACGCGGCGATGCCGATCAGCGCCAGGGCGATGTGGACCCAGACCCAGGCGCCGCCGAGCGCGGGCGCGAGCGCGGGACGGCCGAGGCTCGACTTCAGCGCCAGCACGAGCACGACCGGCATGACGAACGCCCCCAGCACCTTCACGCCCGACCGGCGCTCGATGATCATCTCGAGCAGCACGACGACCCAGGCGACGACCGAGACGGCGTCGGAGAGCGTGGCGAGCGGTGGTCGTCCGGTCTGGACGGCGACGATCACGAGCGCCAGCGTGTGGGCGGCCCAGCCTGACGCAGTGGCGAGCGCCGCCAGCCGGTGCACGACTTCCAGGCGCTGCACCAGATAGGCGAACGCCAGGCCCGTGGCACAGGCGTACGCGACGATCGCGGCGTTCAATAGATACGCGTGCATGCTCTCAAAAAGTCAAAGCCACCGGGAGTTTACCACAATCCCGATGCGCTGAGCGGCGATCAGCTCGGCGCCGCGAGATCGAGCAGGGATGGAATCGGCTTCCGGTAGCCCTCGCGACGCGCCACCATGTCCAGATGCGGCGTGGCCCAGTCCTCGAGCACCGGCGGGCCACCGTTCCAGCGCTCGCGGCGGTCGAGCTCCTTCAGATAGCCGCGGCAGCGCCGGCAGCCCGAGACGGCGTAGCCCTCCTCGGCTCCCTCGGCCTGGAGCCGATAGACGGACGCGGTGCCCTCGATGCCGCAGAGCGGGCAGCGCAGCCTCGCGAAGCCCCAGGCGCCGCCGCAGAAGTGGCAGGCCAGCCGCCGGTGGCCGCCCTCGACGACGTCGGCGAACCCGGGCGGCGCGCCGCAGAA
>DASUPA010000233.1:0-3232 GCA_036276335.1 Candidatus Methylomirabilota bacterium
ATCGGCGCCATCGCGCTGCTGGGACGGAGCCACGCCACGAAGGTGGGCGTGTTCGCCGACGGCGCCATGGCCTCCTCCGTCTGCACCTCCTGCGGCCAGTGCGTGGCCACGTGCCCCACCGGCGCCCTGCGGCCCAAGGAGTCGCCCGCGCGGATCGAGCGGCGTGTCGAGACGACCTGCCCGTATTGCGGCGTCGGCTGCGGCATCACGCTGGCCGTGCGAGAGGACGCGCGGCTCGCCCTGATGGCGGACGACGTGCCGGCGAACCCCTCGAGCCTCGGCATGCTCTGCGTGAAGGGCCGCTTCGGCACCGGCTTCGTCCACTCGCAGGATCGCGTCACGCAGCCGCTGGTGCGGCGCGACGGGCGCCTGGTCCCGGTCGGCTGGGACGAGGCCCTCGAGGCGGCGGCCGAGGGGCTGGTGCGCCACCGCGGCGCCTTCGGCGCGCTGGCCAGCGCCAAGGCGACGAACGAGGACGGCTACGTGGTGCAGAAGTTCTGTCGCGTGGTGATGGGCACCAACGACGTCGATCACTGCACCCGGCTCTGCCACTCGCCCTCGGTCGAGGCGATGCTGGTCTCGATGGGCTCCGGCGCCACGTCGAACTCCTACCAGGACTACGAGGAGGCCGGCTGCATCATGCTCGTCGGCGCCGACGCCTCCGCCAACCACCCGGTGATCGCGGTGCGCTTCCGCCGCGCGGTGAGTCGCGGCGCGCGGCTCGTCGTGGTGAACCCCAAGCGCGTCGAGGCGTGCGAGCAGGCCGATCTCTGGCTCCAGCAGCGCCCGGGCACGGACGTGGCCCTCTTCAACGCGATGGCGCGCGTCATCCTCGACGAGGGCCTCGCCAACGAGCGGTTCGTCCGCGAGCGCACGGAGGGCTTCCACGCCTGGCGGGCCTCGCTGGAGGTCTACACGCTGCCGTTCGCCGAGCGCGTGACCGGCGTGCCGGCGCGCGACATCGCCCAGGCGGCGCGATGGTACGCGCGGCCGCCGTTCGCCGGCTCGTGCCTGGTGTGGGGCATGGGCATCACCCAGCACGTGAACGGGACCCACAACGCGCATGCGCTGCTGAACCTGGCCCTGCTCACCGGGCAGCTCGGGTTCCCGGGCAGCGGCGTCTCGCCGCTGCGCGGGCAGAACAACGTGCAGGGCTGCGGGGACGCCGGCTGCATTCCGACCAACCTCCCCGGCTACCAGATGTACGACCCGCAGACGCTCACGCGCTTCGAGGCGGCCTGGGGTGTGCGGCCGCCGGCGCGCGCCGGCCGCGTCGTGACCGAGATGGTCGAGGGCTGCCTCACCGGGCAGACGCGTGCGATGTACGTCGTGGGCGAGAACCCGCTGCTGTCGGAGCCGGACCTTCACCACGCCGAGAAGGCGCTCGCCCAGCTCGACTTCCTCGTGGTCCAGGACCTCTTCCTGCACGAGACGGCCGAGCGCGCCGACGTGTTCCTGCCCGCGGCGGCGTTCGCGGAGAAGGACGGCACCTTCACGAACTCCGAGCGGCGCGTCCAGCGCGTCCGCGCCGCGCTGCCGCCGCCGGGCGAGGCGCGCCCCGACTGGTGGATCACGGCCGAGCTGGCGCGGCGCGTGGCCCGGCGCGTCGGCGTCGACGTCGGCCGCCAGTTCGACTACCCCGGGCCGGCCGCGATCTTCGACGAGATGGCGCGGCTGACGCCGTTCCTCGGCGGGCTCTCGCACGCGCGGCTCGATCGCGAGGGCGGCCTCCAGTGGCCGTGCCCGACGCCCGACCATCCGGGGACGCGGTTCCTGTACGCCGAGTCGTTCCCGCGCGGACGCGGCCGGTTCATCCCGGCGCGGCAGATCGAGACGGCGGCCGAGCTCCCCGACGTCGAGTACCCGTTCATCCTCAACACCGGCCGGCTCCTCTATCACTGGCACGGCGGCACGCTCACCCGCCGTGTGCAGGGGCTGCTGGAGCTGGCGCCGCGCCTGGAAGTGGCCATTCATCCGACGGATGCGCGGCGGCTCGGCGTCGACACGGGGGCGCCCGTCCGCGTCGAGAGCCGCCGGGGCGAGCTGTCGGGCTACGCGCGCGTGACCGAGGCGGTGCGGCCGGGCGCGATCTTCGTCCCGTTCGTGAAGCTCCAGGACTCCGCGGCCAACTTCCTCACCAACTCGGCGTTCGACCCGTCGTCGAAGATCCCGGAGTACAAGGTCTGCGCCGTGCGCGTCGCGCGCGGCGGCTGAGCGCCCGGGATCCCCACCGGTCGGACGGCGTCGCCATGTCGCCGCGACGACACGCTGTCGCCGGCGCGCACCGACGGCTCCATGGCATCGGCTTTGAACCGGCAGAGTCGACATGGCAGGAGCCTGCGTCGTCATCACGGGCGCCTCCGCCGGCGTCGGTCGCGCGGTGGCGCGCGCCTACGGCGCCCGCGGCGCCCGCATCGGGCTCCTGGCACGCGGTCGCGACGGTCTCGAGGGCGCACGGCGCGACGTCGAGCGGGCCGGCGGCGAGGCCCTCGTGGTCCCGACCGACGTGGCCGACGCCGAGGAGGTCGAGGCGGCGGCGCAGGCCGTCGAGGAGACGTTCGGGGCCATCGACGTCTGGATCAACAACGCGATGGTCTCCGTGTTCTCGCCGGTCAAGGAGACGACGGCCGCCGAGTTCAAGCGCGTCACCGAGGTGACCTACCTCGGCTACGTGTACGGCACACTGTCCGCGCTGCGCCGGATGCTGCCGCGCGATCGCGGCGTCATCGTCCAGGTCGGCTCCGCGCTCGCGTACCGCGGCATCCCGCTGCAGTCCGCCTACTGCGGCGCCAAGCACGCACTCCAGGGCTTCATGGACTCGCTGCGCACGGAGCTGCTGCACGACGGCAGCCGCGTGCGCGTGACGATGGTCCAGCTGCCGGCGCTGAACACGCCCCAGTTCGGCTGGGTCAAGACGCGGCTGCCCCGCTCACCGCAGCCGGTGCCGCCGATCTTCCAGCCGGAGGTGGCGGCCGAGGCCGTGCTGTGGGCCGCCGAGCACGACCGGCCCGAGCTCTACGTCGGCGGCCCCACCGTCCTCGCCATCCTCGGCAACAAGGTGGCACCGCGCCTCGCCGATCGCTACCTCGCCCGGACGGGCTACGCCGCCCAGCAGACGGACGAGCCGGTGGACCCGGATCGCCCGGACAACCTGTGGGAGCCCGTCCCGGGCGACCACGGCGCGCACGGGGCCTTCGACGCGCGCGCGCACTCCCGCAGCTGGCAGCTGTGG
>DASUPA010000234.1:0-4369 GCA_036276335.1 Candidatus Methylomirabilota bacterium
GCCTTCACCCGCACGCGCGCCTCGCCGGCCTGGGGGCCCTGCTGCTCGACGTCCACCACCTCGAGTCCCATGTTCGCCTTGTAGAGGACGGCTGCTTTCATGGCTTGCGCTCCTTTGCGGTCGGCTCGTGGGCGGCCGCGGGGTGATGCTAGCACCGAACCGCGACGCGCGAGCTACGGGCGGGCGCCCTGCACCACCACGCCGTTCCGCAGCAGGCGCTCGATGTCGGCCTCGGCGAAGCCGGCCTCGCGAAGCACCTCGACGCTGTGCTCGCCGATGCCGGGCGCCATCCGCGCCGGCACCTTGTCCTGCCCGCCGATCCCGATCGGGCTGCTCACGGTCAGCGACGCGCCCGCGCGCGGGTCCTCGATGGGCACGAGGGCGCCGCTTTCGACCATCTGGCGATCGGTCGGGATGTCGTCGAGGGTGCCCACGACGCCGAAGGCGATGCCGCTCCGCTCGAGGATCCCCCGCCACTCCGCCCAGTCCTTCTTCTCGAAGACCGCGTCGAGCACCGCGATGAGGGCGCGGACGTTGGCGCGCCGGCCCTCGCGGGTGGCGAAGCGCGGATCGTCGAGCAGGTCGCGACGCCCGATGCACGCCGCGAGGTCCGGCCACCGGCGCTCGTCGGCGGTGAGCGACATCAGGAACCAGCGGCCGTCGCGGCACCGGTAGAGGTTCATCAGCGCGCTCACCGCCTCCTCGCGCGGCGGCCGCACGACCGTCCGCGCGCCGCAGAGGATGCCCTGGACCTGGATGGCGTTCCACCAGAGACCGTTGGCCACGAGCGAGGTGGCCACCATCGCACCGCGCCCCGTGCGCTCACGGTGGTAGAGGGCCGCCATGATGGCGCCGAAGAGCGACATGCCGGTCGGATGGTCGCCCATCCCGGGCAGCGAGCGCGAGGGCGGCGCCTCCGGCGACGGGCGCACCAGGTCCATCAGGCCGGTGCGCGCCCACAGCGCCGTGCTGTCGAAGCCCGGCCGGCTGGCCTCCGCCCCCGTCTCGCCGTAGGCGGTGACCGAGGCGTAGACGAGGCGGGCGTTGAGCGGCTCGAGGTCCTCGTACCGCACGCGCAGGCGCGCCCGCGCGTCGAGCGGCAGGTTCGTCACGAAGACGTCGGCGCCGCGCACCAGGTGGTGGAGCACGTCCTGCCCGTCCGGAGTCCGGAGGTCGACGGCGAGCCCGCGCTTGCTCCTGTTGTCGACGATCCACGGGAAGTTGTAGGCGCTGGGCGGGTACCCCGCGTTGCGCAGCCGGTAGGCGTCGCCGCCCGGGGGCTCGATCTTGATGACGTCGGCGCCGAAGTCCGCCATCACCGTGGCGGCGACGGGCCCCGCGATGAAGCTGGCGGCGTCGAGGACACGGATGCCGTCGAGCAGACGGGACTGGTGCATGACCGCCCGGTAGTCTACACTCCGGGCGCACTCCATGGATCTGGTCTCGGAACGGCTGAACGTCGACGACTACGACGAGGCGGTCGAGCTCTTCTACCAGCGGCGGTGGACGGACGGGCTGCCGATCGTGCTGCCGACGCGCCGGCGCGTGGAGGCCATGATCGCCGCCGTCAGGCGTGACCCGCAGGAGAGCCTGGGCCCGGTGCCGCCCAGGGGCGGCCCGGCCACCATCGAGAAGCTCGCCATCAACGCCGTGATGGGCGGCTGTCTCCCGGAGCACTTCCCGGTCGTCATCGCCGCCATGCAGGCGATGATGGAGCCCGCGCACAACCTGAACGGCGTCCTGCAGACCACGCACATGTGCGTCTCCCTCGTGATCGTCAACGGGCCCGTCGCCCGGCGGCTCGGCTTCAACTCGCGCGACGGCGTCTTCGGCAACGGGTACCGCGCCAACGCCGCGGTCGGACGCGCCGTGCGGCTCGCGCTCTGGAACCTGGGCGGCGCCTTCCCGTGGGACACCGACAAGGCCACGCTCTCGCACCCGGGCGAGTACGCCTTCTGCATCGCCGAGGAGGAGGAGGACAACCCGTGGCGGCCGCTGCACGTCGAGCGCGGCTGCCCCGAGGGCAGCGACGCGGTAACCGTCTTCGCGTGCGAGGCGCCGCACAGCGTCTTCTGCTACGGCACGCCGGAGGAGATGCTCCACGTGCTCGCCGACTCGATGTGCTCGCTGGGCAACAACAACGTCCACGTCCTCGGCCAGACGCTCGTCACGCTGAACCCCCTCAACGCCGAGGAGTTCGCCCGGCGCGGCTGGTCGAAGCCGGACATCCGCCAGTACCTGTGGGAGCACGCGCGCCGCCCGCTCGCACAGGTGCGCGCCTGCGGCGTCGTCCACGAGCAGTTCCGCCGGATGGAGCGCGACGCGGGCCGCTATCCGCACCGCTACGACGTGGACAACCCGACGACACGCCTGCCGGTCACCCCGACGCCGGACGACATCCACATCGTCGTGGCCGGGGGCCGCAGCTACTTCGCGGCCGTGCTGCCCGGCTGGGGCGGCTTCGGCGGCTTCGCCGTCACGAGGAGGATCGAGTGGAGCTCCTGAGCCCCGTGTGGCCGGCGGCGACGACGCCCCGGCCCGCCAAGAAGCGGCCCGCCAGCCTGAGCGGCGCCAGCATCGCGCTCGTCGACGACAACCTCGACATCCCCTTCACCACTCATCTGGAAATGCTGCTCACCGAGCGCCTGGGCGCCGAGGTGCGCCGGCTGGTGAAGCCGTCGGGCACGGCGCCGTCGCCGCCCTCGCTCATCGACGACGCGGCCGGGTGCGACGTGGCGGTCGTCGGCATCGGGCTCTGAGGATCCTGCACGTCGGGCAGTGTGCTCGACGCGGCGGCTTTGGAGAGGCGGGGCATCCACACCGTGACCATCGTCTGGGACAACTTCCAGAACGCGGCGCGCACGCAGGCGGCCTTGCAGGATTGCGCGGATCTGGCGCTGGCCGTCATCCCGCATCGCAAGGGCGGCGAGACGGCCGACGACCAGCGCCGCAAGGCCGAGCACGCCCTGCCCGGCATCGTCAGCCAGCTCGTCCAGCCGTTATGACATCGGAGCCGCACGTTCGTCTCCTGGGCCACCCACCGAGGCGGACGCAACGCTCCGATACAAAGGAGAGTCGATGAAGACGCTCACGCGGATCACGTCGTTGCTGGTGATGCTCTCCCTGCTCGCGGGCGGCGCCGCCGTGCAGCCGCCGCCGGCCACGGCGCAGGCCGCGCCGATCGTCTGGAACCTGCCGACGGTGGCGGCGCCAACCTACTACCACACCGTGAACTACCAGGCGTGGGGCGCCAAGGTGAAGGAGAAGTCGGGCGGGCGGATGGAGATCCGCGTGCACCCCGCCTCGTCGCTCTACCCGGGCCCCGAGCTGATCCCGGCCGTGCTCGACGGTCGGAGCGAGGTGGGCACCGTGCTGGCCGCCTACCTGACCGACGTGCTGCTCGAGATGGGTCCGCTCGAGCTGCCGTTCATGACCTCCGACATGCGCGAGCACAAGAAGGCCGCCATGGCCCTCCGCCCCTTCTACACCGAGATGCTCGCCAAGAAGGGGCTCAAGCTACTCTCGATCAACACGTGGCCCTCGCAGCAGATCTTCTCGACCGCGCCGATCCGCACGGTGGCCGACTGGAAGGGCAAGAAGATCCGCGTGTACGGAGCCGACACCGCCAACATCGCCCGCATCCTCGGCGCCGCGCCCGTCAACATCGCGTTCGGCGAGGTCTACACGGCGCTCGAGAAGCGCACCGTGGACGGGGCCATGACGTCGGCGACCAACGCCGAGCCGATGAAGTTCTTCGAGGTCGCGAAGTTCCTCGACTACTGGTACATCGCCGGCGCCTCGCAGGAATGGCTCGTCGCCAACCAGAAGGCGTGGGACGCGCTCCCCAAGGACCTCCAGCAGATCGTGCTCGACGCCGTGAAGGAGACGAACCTCGAGGAGAAGGAGTGGGTGGACGCCATTGCCTTCGACGAGCGCATCCGCAAGCGCCTGCCCGAGCTCGGCATGACGATCGTGGATCCTCCGAAGGAGGAGATCGAGAAGGCGCGCAAGATGGCCAAAGGCGCCTGGGACATCTGGCTCAAGCGTACCGGCGCCGATGGCAAGCGCGGGCTGGAGCTGGCGCTGAAGGCACTCGGCCGCTGACCGGCTCCCGGAGGTGATCGGGCGCGTCGCGCGATCGGCGTCCACGCTGGCGGGACTGGCCGTCCTCGCCATCGTGGCGCTGATCACGTACGACGTCGCGATGCGCTACTTCTTCAACGAGCCGCAGCTGTTCGTGGACGAGCTCGCGAGCTTCCTCGAGGCGCTGGTGATCTTCGGGGGGCTCGCCTACACCTTCCGCACCGGCGGCCACGTCCGCGTGGATCTCGTCACCACGCACCTGCCGGGCCGGGTGCGGGCCTGGCTG
>DASUPA010000235.1:0-4816 GCA_036276335.1 Candidatus Methylomirabilota bacterium
CCGTCCGGACACCCGCGCGCCGTCTCGTGTTCATCGTCTCGCACACGCGCCTGGATCTCTACGAGAAGCTCCGCCAGGCCCTGATCCGCGAGCCGGACGTCGATCTCATCCTCGATCGGCGGAGCGCCGACCGCCGCCTCGCCGACTCACCGATCGAGCAGGAGCGGCGCGGTCGCCAGCGCCGGAAGCGGCTCGCCGTCGACGCCGAGGTTCGTGACTGCGGCTGGACGGTTGTGAAGCTGGTGCTGGCGCTCGGTGAGCGCCGCTAGGAGACCGATCGCATGGCGCGGCTGATCCTCGTCGTCGAGAACGATCCCCCGCTCCTCCAGGCGCTGGCCGACACGGTGAGCCAGCTCGGGTACGACGCGACGCTCGCGACCACGGTCGCCGACGGCGTCACCCTCGCCGAGCTCGCCCGTCCCGATGCCATCCTGCTCGACGTCGGCGTTCGCGAGGTGGCCGGCACGCCGGCGCTCGAACGCCTCAAGAGCGTGCATCCCGACGTGCCGATCATCACGGTCGCCTCCGCCAGCGCCGAGCAGCTCGCCCGCGAGACGCTGAAGCGGGGCGCGTTCGACTACGTGATGCAGCCCTTCAACGTCTCGCACCTCACCGAGGTCCTCCGCGCCGCCCTGCGCCGCTCCGACGCGTGACGGCCTTACGCGTCACGCGAGGGAGCTGATTTCGGCCGAGTACCGATGGCATGGTCCCGTCAATCGGGTGGCCTTCCTGTTGCACCGCAGCGTGAAGAGCATGAAGTCAATCCGGCTGGGCCTTGTGCTCCTTGCATCCTTGCCCGTGGCTGCGTGTGCTGGACGCCCGACTGGTCCGGACGTCCTCGCACTTCCAGGAACGGGCAGGACATTCGACGAATTCCACGCGGACGACCGCGTGTGCAGGCAAGCAGCGACCGATGACATCGGCGAGGCGCGAGGCGACGACGCCCAGCGCGCTTACGATATGCGCTACGTGCAGTGCATGTACGCCAAGGGCCACCAGGTGCCCGTACCCGGGGGACGACCGAGCTACACCTCCGGGTCAGCGCCAGCGACGCAGCGTCCCGCAGCCATACCGCCGCCTCCAGCAGGGACCCCGCCCCCGAAGCCGCCCGGAGAAGTTACGCGCTAGGCCGCGTCACAGCCCCGGCTCGCTTGCCGCCCATCTACTCCTCGCCGTCACGACCTCGGCTTCATCGACACGAGCTTCCGCCATCCTGAGGTCGGCGGGGCCTGCCGACCGGGAGAGCGCGGCTGCGAGGACTGCGCGGCGTGTGCCTTGCAGCGAGTTGCCGAGAAGAAGTGAGACCCTCGCGGACTCGATGGACGCCGTCTCCTCGACCCCGGGGCTCGGTAGAGGCGCAACTCAGATGAGACCCGCCGCAACGCTCGGCGTCATCTCCACGATCGTGTGGCTCGCTGGCCCGGCCTCCGCCCAGTCGACACCGCCGTCAACCTCCGCGCGGATGTCCGTCACCGCCGAGCCCGCGCGGCCCCCGCTTCCCGTGCTCGGCGCGATCCTGAAGCACCGTGAGGAACTCGGGCTGACGGCCGCGCAGGTCGACACGCTCGAGCGGGTCGACCTCGCACGCGGGAAGGGAGCCGGCCCATCAGGCGGCGGCGGTGGGCGTCCGTCAGGAGGCGGCGGCACGACTGCGCGACCGGGCGGCGGCGGCGCCCGTCCACCAGGAGGCGGCGGGACGGCGGTGCGACCACCCTCTGGCGGAGGCGGCGCGCGTCCCCCAGGGGGCGGAACAGCGGTGCGACCGCCCTCGGGCGGTGGTGGCGGACATCCGCCGGGCGGAGGCGGGAAGGCTCCGGGGGCCCCGGGCGGTGAGCCGCGGCATCGGCGCCCGCCCGACGGGCACCGTGACCACGGCCACCACGACCACCACGGCGGACGGGCCATCGTCGGGGTGTGGCCGTCGCTCTGGTGGGATCCCTGGTGGGAACCGTACTGGTATTACGCGCCACCGCCGGTCATCATCCAGGAGCCGCCGCCGGTGTACGTACAGCAGCCGCTCTACTGGTACTACTGCCAGAGCGCCCAGGCCTACCACCCGTACGTCGCGAGCTGTCCCGAGCCGTGGATTCCGGTGCCGGCGACGCCGCAGTAGCGACGCCCACCATGGCGCCGCGGGCACGCACACGACTGAAGTGATCGACGCGTCGTGGTGGGCGGAGCAGGGATCGAACCTGCGACCTCAGCCTTGTAAGGGCCGCGCTCTCCCAGCTGAGCTATCCGCCCGGGCGCTGACGCCGGCGTGAGACGAGGCGGGGAGTGATTCGATAGTAGCACCGCGGCGGCGTCAGCGCGGGGCCCGCGCGATCATCGACCTATAATGGTCGCCGACCATGACGCCCGATCCCGCATTCTTCCTCGATCTCGCGATCGTGTTCGCGGCCGCCGTCCTGGGCGGCGCGATCGCCTGGCTGGCGCGGCAGCCCCTGATCCTCGGATATGTCTTCGGGGGGCTGATGATCGGGCCGTTCACGCCCGGGCCGGTCGTCTCCGATCTCCACACCTTCGAGCTCTTCGCGGAGATCGGCGTGATCCTCCTGATGTTCTCCATCGGCATCGAGTTCTCGCTGAGCGACCTGCTGCGCGTCAAGTGGGTGGCGATCCTGGGCGGTCCGCTCGGCATCCTGCTCTCCACCGCCCTCGGGGTCGGTACGGCCGCGGTGATGGGCTGGCCCCTGCTCACCGGCGCCGTGATCGGCATCGTCGTGTCGGTCGCCAGCACGATGGTGCTCGCGCGCCTGCTCATCGACCAGGGGGAGCTCCACTCGCGCCACGGGCGCGTCATGATCGGCATCACGCTGGTCGAGGACCTGGCCGTGGTGGTGCTCACGGTGCTGCTGCCGCAGCTGGGCGCGCTCGACGGGGGGCGCCTCCTCGCCATCGCCGACGCGCTGGGCCGCGCGGCGCTCGTGCTGGTGCCGTTCGCCTACCTGGCCGCCAAGGTGGTGCCGCGCCTCATGACGCGGGTGGCCCGCACCCAGAACGACGAGCTGTTCCTGATCGTCGCGCTCATGATCGGGCTCGGCACCGCGGCCGTGACCCAGGCGGTCGGCCTGTCGCTGGCGCTCGGCGCGTTCCTCGGCGGGCTGCTCGTCGCCAACTCCGACTACTCGCACGAGGCGCTCGCGCGGCTGCTGCCGCTCCGCGACGTCTTCGTCGCGCTCTTCTTCGTGACCGTCGGCGCCCTCGTCGACCCGCGGACGGTGCTCGACAACCTGCCGCTGCTCGGCGTGATGCTGGCGCTGATCCTCGTCGGCAAGCTGATCATCTGGACGGCGGTGGTCAGATCGTTCGGCTACGCGCTGTCGACGGCCGTGCTGGTCGGCGCCGGGCTCACCCAGATCGGCGAGTTCTCGTACATCCTCGTCCAGGTCGCCCGCGACGCCGGGCTCGTCGGCGCCGACGTGTACAACACCACGCTGGCCGCCTCCCTGCTCACCATCCTGATCAACGCGCCCGTCGTCCGGCACGCGCCGCGCTGGCTGACCGCGCTCGGGTTCCTGGAAGGTGGCTGGAAGCGACCGCCGGTGCCGGACGTCGATCCGGCGCGCACCGGGCACGTGCTGCTGTGCGGCTTCGGCCGGGTCGGCAGCGCCGTCGGCGAGGCGCTGGCGACGTTCGGCCTCCGCTACGCGGTCATCGAGCGCGATCCCGACGTGGTGAAGGGCCTCGTCGCCCGCGGGGTGCCGGCGCTCTACGGCGACGCCGGCCGGCGCGACGTGCTGGAGTGGGCGGGCGCCCGCGACGCCTCGCTGATCATCGTCGCGCTGCCCGATTTCGAGCACGCGCGGCTGGCAACCCGCGCCGTCCGGATGCTCAACGCGGAGGCGCCGCTGCTCGTGCGCGCCCACGGCCGCGCGGAGTCCGACGCGCTCCTGCGCGACGGCGCCAGCGAGGTGATCCAGCCGGAGCTCGAGGCCGCCGGCACGCTGATCCGCCACGCGCTCGCCCGGCTCCAGCTGCCGAAGTCGCTCGCCCTCGACTATCTGGAGCGCTTCCGCGACGCGATGGAGTCCGGCAAGGGCACGGCGGTGCCGTCACCGGCGATGCCCGAGGTCCGCGAGGTGGCCGTGGCCAGCGACGGCGTCGCCGATCAGTCGCTGCGCGAGTCGCGCATCCGCGAGCGTTTCGGCGTGACGGTGGTCGCCGTGGTCAAGGCGGGCGACGTCATCCTCAACCCGCCGCCGGACACCGTCCTCCGTCCCGGCGATCGGGTCCGGCTCTTCGGCCTCCCCGCCGAGATCGAGCGCTTCGTCCGCGAGACGAGCGTGGCGCCGGACGGCTAGCGCCAGAGCTTCCGGCCGAGGTCCCGCAGCGCGTCCTTGAGGTCGTCCCCGGCCGTCGCAAGGCCTTCTCGGATCGTCTTCCAGTCCTCGCGCAGCTTGTCGGGCAGCTCGTCGCGCCTGGCGGCGGCGGCGCCCTCCGCGCCGCGCCGGGGCGTCTGGACGGGGGCCTGCGCCGGTGGTGCCGCGGTCCGTGGCGCTGCGGACGGCTCCGGCGCACGCGGCGCCGCCGGCAGCGACCGTGGAGCGCCGGCGGGCTCCGGTCTGCGCCCGGCCCCGGGCGAGCGTGGCGCGGGCTCTCGCGGATGCGCCGTGGGGACGGCCTGGGGGACGTCGGCGCTCGGCCCCGGCGCGCGCACGGGCGGTGCCGGCGGACGCATGGTGGCCCTCGGCTCCGGTGTGCGGGTCCAGCTGGACGTGTGGGGTACCGCGCTCGGCTCCGGTGACGGCGGGATGGGCGTCGGCGGCGGAGGCAGCGGAAGGATGACCGTCGGGGGCGCCGGGGGCGACGGCGC
>DASUPA010000236.1:0-2455 GCA_036276335.1 Candidatus Methylomirabilota bacterium
GGGTTCGCGAGCAGGCTGCGATGGCCGAGGGCCCGTGGCCCGTACTCGCTGCGCCCCTGGAACCAGGCGACGACGCCGTTGGCGGCCAGCACGTCGGCCACGGCGCCGGCGATGTCCGAGGGCGTCTCGAACGGCACCGCCGCCGTCTCGAGCCACGCCCGCAGCGCGTCGTCGGTCCACTCGCGGCCGAGCGCCGCCGTCGTCATCGGCGTGATGGGATCGCCCAGCCGCTGGGCCACGTACAGCGCGGCGCCGAGGGCCGTGCCGGCGTCGCCCGCGGCCGGCTGCACCCAGATGCGCTCGAACGGTCCGCGCTCGGCCAGCCAGGAATTGGCCACGCAGTTCAGCGCGACGCCGCCCGCCATGGTGAGGTCGCGGTCGCCCGTCTGCTCGTGCAGCCAGCGCGCCAGGTCGAGCAGCACCTCCTGGAGCCGCGCCTGCACGCTCGCCGCGAGATCGGCGTGCCCGGCGCCCCACGCCTCGTCATTGGCGACGGCCGGGGCGAAGCGCGACCAGTCGATGGGCGCCGTCGTGAAGCCGCCGTCGCCCGTGGCGCGCACGAGCTCGCGCAGCGCGGGGAGGAATCGCGGCCGCCCGTAGGAGGCGAGCGCCATCACCTTGTACTCGTCGGACGAGCGGCGGAAGCCGAGGTGCGCCGTCGCCTCCTCGTAGACGAGACCCAGCGAGTGCGGCAGCTCCTGGGTGGCGAGGACCTTCAGCTCCCCGTTCACGGCGCGGCCGGCGAGATAGGAGGCACGCTCGCCGCGGCCGTCCAGGACCAGGACGCTCGACGTCGGCATCGGGGCGGCGAGATACGCGGACGCCGCGTGCGCGACGTGGTGCGGCACGAACGTCACGCGTCCGGGATCGAGGCCCGGCAGCGCCGTCTTCAGGAAGCGCGGCGCCCGCTCGACATAGAGGGTGCGAAGGCCTTCCCAGGCGTCGGTCGTGATGTCGGCGCCCGGCCGGCGTCCGAGGCGGGGGTCGTACGAGTACGCCACCGCGTCGAGCGCGGCCGCGTCCACGCCCCCGTGCGCAAGGCACCAGGCCGTCGCCGCCTCCGGCAGCTCCCACGTCGAGAACGGCACCGGCACCTTGCCGTGCTTGCGCCGGCTGAAGCGCTCCTCCTCGGCGGCGGCGACGACGACGCCGTCGACGACCAGCGCGGCCGCCGGATCGTGAAACACTCCGTTGATGCCGAGCACCTTCATGCGCTGGCTCCTGTGCGCCGCTCGTCCGTGTCGAGATCGCCTCGGGCCGGACGGGGCGTTCGATGTATCGCGGTGCGACACTTCTGCTATCGATGTGCCAGGCGGCCTTCACTGCGCGACGGGCGTTCTTACAGCGACACCGCGGGCGCGTCGATGGCGCTGCGCTTGCTGGGTGATGGCACTCCGATGCTGGATGTCGGCATCAGGCGGCTGAACTGGGGATGCGGGCCGACGCCGGCCGCGGGGTGGATCAACGCAGATCTCCTCAGCGCGCCGGGCATCGAGCTCAGCGGCGACATCAGAGACGGTCTCGCGCTGCCCGACGACGGCATCGACTACGCCGTCTCGATCCACGGGCTCCAGGATCTTCCGTACCTCGACGTCCTGCCGGCGCTCCGCGAGCTGCGGCGGGTGCTCCGGCCCGGCGGCGTGTTGCGTCTCGCCCTTCCGGACCTCGAGCGCTCGATCGAGGCGTGGCTGCGCGGCGACAAGGATTACTTCTACATCGGCGACGACGAGGTGGCCTCGATCGGCGGCAAGCTGATCGTCCAGGCGATCTGGTACGGCTCGACGCGCACGCCGTTCACCTGGGATCTCGCGCGTGAGCTGGCGCCCAAGGCCGGCTTCCGGCACGTCAGCCGGTGCAAGTTCGGCCAGACGGACAGCGCGTGGCCGCAGATCGTCGACCTCGACAACCGGGAGCGGGAGAGCCTGTTCGTGGAGGCGGTGAAGTGACCACCCCGCTCGTCGCCGTGTCCCCGCACCTCGACGACGCCGTCTTCGGGTGCGGCGCGCTCCTCGCCGCCCACGCGCGGTCGACGGTCATCACGGTCTTCGCGGGACGGCCGCCGCGTGGGACGCCCCTGCCCCCCTGGGATCGAGCCGCCGGCTTCGACGACGGGGACGACGTCGTCGGCGCTCGCCGCGCGGAGGAT
Source organism: Candidatus Methylomirabilota bacterium (assembly GCA_036276335.1). GTDB lineage: Bacteria > Methylomirabilota > Methylomirabilia > Rokubacteriales > CSP1-6 > AR12. The sequence continues at coordinate 2,147 of DASUPA010000236.1, forward strand.
CGCGCGGCGCTGGGGACGCTCGACGCGGAGCCCGTATGGCTCGACTTCCTCGACGCGCAGTACGGGCCCTCGCCGCCCGTCGAATCGATCGCCGCCGACCTCGAGGCCGCGCTGCTCCGCACGGCGCCGGCGACCGTCTGCATCCCGCTCGGGCTGTTCCACAGCGACCACGCGCTCGCCCACGGGGCGGCGCTGGCGCTCGTGCGCCGGAACCGAGGCTGGCGCTGGCTGGCCTACGAGGAGGCGGTGTACCGGCGAGTGCCCGGGGCCCTCGACGCCCGGCTGGACGCCCTGCGGCAGGCGGGCATC
>DASUPA010000237.1:0-5063 GCA_036276335.1 Candidatus Methylomirabilota bacterium
GATGAAGTACCAAGGTTGAGCCACCGCTGACTGCATCGCTTGAAGTTACTCGCAGACAGGTGTGGTTGGTGACCCCGGCGGGATTCGAACCCGCGATCTCGACCTTGAAAGGGTCGCGTCCTGGGCCAGGCTAGACGACGGGGTCAGCGCCCGTCAGTATACCCGGCCGGGCACGGGCGACGATACGGTGACGTCAGGGGGCGGTCGTCGTGACGAACGTCCGGACCTGGACGGGCTGCTCCACCTTGTACTTCGTGCTGTCCGGCACCCAGATCTGCACGGGCCCCGTGGGTGACTCCACGACGAGCGTGCCGTTCCTGGCGACGCCCATGACCCGACCGGTGACGAGGGCGTAGTCACCCGGCTGGCCCGACGGCCCCGTCGGGGACGCGGTCGGGTCCACGGGCGCGGGCGCGCCGGCGCTGAGCGGCACCATGTCGACGGGCTGGACGGCGATCTCCACGCGCACCTTCGCCCCGGGCTGGAAGCGCTGCTCGGCGCCGGCGGCCGCCCACACGTGGAGAGGGGCGCGCTCGGAGTGGATCGACAGCCGGCCGCGGGGGTCGGCCGCGGTCACGACGCCGTCCACGACGGCCTGGTCCACCGGGCCGCGCGGCACCGGCCGGGCCGGGATGGCCGGCGTGATGTAGCGCGTGATTTCCATGGGCGGCGCCGGCTCACCGCGCAGAGTGGCGATCTGGTGCAGCCGCAGGCCGCGGATCTGGTCCGGCGTCACCTTCACCCGGACCTGCTCCATGCCGTCACGGAGCGTCACCGTCGATTCGTTCTCGTCCCAGGTCCACACCTCACCCGTGAAGGTGGTGCCCGGCGCGCGCGAGGCGCTCTGGGTGGCGCACCCGGCGGCCAGCAGCGAGGCGGCGAGGGCGGCTGCGGCGACGCGCTTCATGGGCGCGAGCGTACAACGAGTCCAGGCAAGCGCAAGAGGTCGTTTGACATGCGGACGCGGTCGGCCGAATGTAGGAGCGCCGATGACCATCCTCGACGAGATCCGTGACGCCTACGGCGCCGTCGGCATCGCCCTCGACCAGCCGGTGACCTATGGCACCTACTATCGCCTCCGTTGCGGCCGCTGCGGACGCATGGTCGGGAACGTTGGCGACCGCCTGTTGCCCGGGATGGCGGCGGACCTGGTCCGCGCCCAGGCGGACCTCTACGCAACGGGCCTTCTCGGCTGCACCTGTACCGCTACGCCGGCGAGCGGCAGCACGGCCTCGGAGGCGCGCCGGGACCTCTGGCCGTTCTGGCGCCCGGCCTACGCGCAGGGCGATCCGCTGCCGCGCCTGGCCGCGACGGTGAGCCGCCCGCGTCACCGCTTCGCCCAGGGGGATCCGCTGCCCGACGAGTACCGGGAGCTCCTGCTCAAGATGCTGAGGCACGAGGGCGAGCGTGCGGGCAACAAGTCGTTCCTCGGCTTCATGGGAACGTGCCTCGAGCTGGCGGAGACGCTCTATCCCACGCAGGAAGCACGCCTCCTGAAAGCCGAGTACCTGGCGGAGGAGCTGAAGCACGCCATCATGTTCCACCGCGTGGCGGTGGGGCTCGACCAGGACTTCGCGCTGCGCGACGTGCCCTACGCGCACTACACGTTCCACCTGCCCCGCGAGTCGTGGGCCGACGACGCCTTCTTCCACTTCTTCGTCGATCTGAACGGCGCGTTTCACGCGCGCGACTGGCGCGAGTCGAGCTACGTGCCGCTGGCGAAGATGGCGGCGACGGTGGAGCGCGACGAGCTCGGACACTCGGAGATGGGCTATCACTTCCTGGGCGAGATCACCAGCGAGCGGCGGGGCCGCGAGCTCGCTCAGCGGCTGCTCGCCAAGTGGTACCCGGCGGCCCTCGACATGTTCGGCCGGTCCGATTCGCGGAACGCGCCGCGGTTCATCGAGTGGGGGCTGAAGTCCGTGGACAACGCCGGCATCCGGCGGGCCTACAAGGGCTACGTCGACGCGAAGCTCGTCGCGCTCGGCCTCGACGTCCCTGACGAGCGCCTCAACCGTCGGTTCCTGTAGCGGGCTCCGGGCTCGGCGTCGCTACGCGGCGCGGCGCACCAGCGACTCCACCGCGCGCGCCAGCGCCGCCGGCTCCACGGGCTTGGCGACGTAGAGCTGGAAGCCTGCCGCGAGCGCGGCGTCGCGGTCCTCGGACCGCGCGAAGGCGGTGACGGCGGCGGCCGGCAGGCCGGGGTTCAGCGCGCGCACCTTCCGCATGAGCTGGTACCCGTCCTCCTCCGGCATCGAGATGTCGCTCAGCAGGACGTCGTAGCGCGACCGGCGCAGCGCCTCCAGCGCGGCGGCGGCGGACGGCACGGTGGCGACGTCGGCGCCGCACTGGCCCAGCACGGTGCCCATCAGCGCCCGCGCGTCGGGCTCGTCGTCCACCACGAGCACGCGGACGCCGTCGAGCCGCGGGAAGTCGAGGGTGCGATCGGGCAGCGCCGACACCGCGGGCGCCGCGCCGGCGATCGGCAGGTGCACAAGGAACGTGGCGCCGCGGCCGAGCCCGTTGCTGCGCGCGGCGACGCGCCCGCCGTGCAACTCCACCAGATGGCGGACGATGGCGAGGCCGAGGCCGAGACCGCCCTGGGTCCGCGTCGTCGCGCCCTGCCGGAACCGCTCGAAGATCTCCGGCAGCAGCTCGGGCGCGATCCCCTTGCCCGTGTCGACCACCGCGATCGTCAGCTCGCCGCCGTCGCTGGTCACCTCGGCGGCGACGCGGCCGCCGTCCGGCGTGAACTTGATCGCGTTCGAGAGCAGGTTCCAGACGACCTGCTGGAGCCGGCCGGCATCGCCCTGGACGATCGCCGGCGGCTCGACGCGGCGGTGCGCGAGCGTGATGGACTTCGCCTCGGCGAGGGGGCGCACCGCCTCGAGGGCGGCGGCCACGATCTCGTCCGCGTCCACCGACGCGATGTCCATCGTGAGCTTGCCGCTGACGATGCGGGAGACGTCGAGCAGGTCGTTGATGAGCTGGGCCTGCGCGCGCGTGCTGCGCTCCACCGTCTCCAGCGCGCGCGCCGCCATCGCCGGGTCGAGGCGGCCCGCACGCAGCATGCGGATCCAGCCGAGCATCGAGGTCAGCGGCGTCCGCAGCTCGTGCGAGAGAGTGGCCAGGAACTGGTCCTTCATGCGGTTGGCCGCCTCGGCCTCGGCGCGCGCGGCGCGCTCGGCCTCGAAGAGCCGCGCGTGATCGATGGCGAGCGCCATGCGGTCGGCGGCCAGCAGCATCAGCCGGGTCTCGTCCTCCGTGAAGCAGCGCGGCGTCACGCTGGCCACGTGGACGACGCCGACCACGCGCTCTTCCACGAGCAGGGGGACGCCGAGCAGCGACGCCAGCCCGCGGACGCGGAGCACCGGGCTCTCGACGTCGGCGGTCGCCAGGTCGTCGATGACGCCGGGCCGCCGCTCGGCGGCGATGCGCCCCACGACGCCACGGCCGATCGGAATGGCGAGGCCCTCCTCCTCGGGCAGGCCGTGGGACGCCCGGACGATGAGCCGCTGCCCGTCCTCGGTGAGCAGCAGGATGCTCGCCACGTCGCACCCGAGGGCGGAGCAGAGCCCGCGCAGCAGCTCGCGCACCAGCTCCTCGAGCGAGGTCTGCGAGAGGGCGGCGTCGGTGAGCGTCTGCAGCGCCGCCAGGCGGCGCGCGGTCCGGCGCTGCTCGGTCACGTCCCGCGCGATGGTCGACGCGCCGATGATGCGCCCCGCGGCGTCGCGGATCGGGGAAACGATGATCGACACGTCGATCCGCGTCCCGTCCTTCCGCACGCGGACGGCGCTCGCCTCCTCCACGTGCTCCCCCGCGCGCACGCGGCGCAGCATGCGCGGCAGCTCGGCGCGCTGCTCAGGCGGGAAGAGCACCGCCAGCGACTGCCCCTTCATCTCCTCGGCCGTGTAGCCGTAGATGCGCTCGGCGCCGCCGTTCCAGGAGACGATCCGGCCGTCGAGGCTCTTGCCGATGATCGCGTCGTCGCTGGACTGCACGAGCGCGGCCAGCGCCACCGAGTCCTCCTCCGCGCGCTTGCGGGCGGTGACGTCCATGGCGACGCCGAGCATCCGGATCGGTGCCCCCGCGGCGTCGACGAAGGCACGGCCCCGCACCGAGACCCAGCCGCGCGCGCCGTCCGGGCCCGCCACGCGGAACTCCGCCTCGCACGCGCCGCCGTCCTTCGCGGCGCGGCTCACGGTGTCGAGCAGGATCGCGCGGTCGTCCGGGTGCACGAAGCGCAGCACGTCGGCGGCGCTGCCGTCGTGGGGGCAGCCTTCCCGCCGGAAGATGCCGACGTTGTCGCCCCACGTGATCGCGTCCGTCCTGAGGTCCCAGTCCCAGGTCACCATCTGGCCGGCGCTGAGCGCCAGCCGCAGCCGTTCCTCCCGCTCGTGCAGCGCGGCTTCCGCGCGAGCCCGCTCCTCCGCCCGCTCGGTCAGCCGCCCCGCCGCTTCGTGCATCGCGGCGGCGACGGCGTTCACCTCGGCGATGCCCGAGACGACCGGCGTCAGCGCCTCGCCGCGGCCGAGCGCCCGGGCCGTGGCCGACAGCGCGCGCATCGATGCCGCGATGCGCCGGCCGAGGAGCAGGGCCAGCGCGACGGCGAGCCCGCCGAGGAGCAGGCCGACCCCGAGCAGGCCGCCGAGCGTCCGCCGGACGGAGGGCAGCAGCTGGTCCGGCGGCACCAGGATGGCGACCGTCCAGCCGGTGAGCGGCACGCGGCTGTAGGCCATGAAGCCGTCGACCCCGTCGAGCGCGGGGCCGCGGAAGGCGCCTTCCGGCTGGGCGCGAAGGCGGGCGAGGAGCTCGGGGCTCGCCACGCGGCCCGTGGGGCGCTCCGCCACGCGGGAGCGCGCCAGCACCTGGCCGCGGCGATCGACGATCGCGCCCAGCCAGTCGTCGAGCTGCTGCGCTTCCAGCAGGCCGCGCATCTGCACCGGGGGCACGTCCGCGCTGAGCACGTACCGGATGCGCCCGTCCCGCACCACCGGGACGCTGACCGTGATCGCGAACGTCTCGCGCGGCAGCGTGCGAACGTCGGACACCGAGGCCCGGCC
>DASUPA010000238.1:0-3259 GCA_036276335.1 Candidatus Methylomirabilota bacterium
TCCTCGTCGCGGGCGGCGACGAGCCGCACCCGGTGGCCGGGGCGCGCGCGGCGCAGCCGGCGCACCACGTCGGCCTCACCGGCGGCACGGCGGCCGCACAGCGCGCAGCCGACCGAGGCCGGAGTCAGCCGGTTCACGACCAGCTCCCCGACGGTGATGCCGGCCGCGGCCAGGGCTCGCACGCCGTCGAGGGTCTCGGCGAGCGCGACCGGCTCCGGCAGCAGCACCCAGGCGAACGAGGCGCGCGCCGGGTCGCGGAGCAGCGCGTGCAGCGCCCGCGCCTCGCCGTCGATCTCCGCGACGAGCGCGTCGGCCGCGTCGTGACGATGGGCGCCGGCCAGGCTTTCGCCCAGGAAGCGATGCTTGGCGAGCATGTCGCTCAGCACGGCCGCGATGCGCCCCAGCGTCTCCGGCATGGCCAGCAGCCGGAGGGTGTGACCGGTGGGCGCGGTGTCGATGACGACCTGGTCGGCCGGCCGGCTGCGGGCCAGACGGTGGAGCTCGATGAGGCCGATGAGCTCGTCGACGCCGGGCAGGGACAGGGCGAGCAGCCGGTCGACGTCGTCCTCGTCGAGATAGGTCCCGCGGTCGGCGATGGTCCGGAGCGGCCGCCGTCGCTCGGCGAGCCAGCGCGCGAGCGCGCGGTCGGCGTCGAGCTCCACGGCCCACAGCGACCCCGCCCGCGTGGCGAGGCGGCGCGGTCGCGCCGCGAGGCGAGCGCCGAGGGCATCCGCCAGCGAGTGGGCGGGATCCGTGGAGATCAGGAGGACCTGGAGGCCGGTCTCGGCGGCCGCCAGCGCCGTCGCGGCCGCGCACGTGGTCTTGCCGACACCGCCCTTGCCCCCGAAGAACCGCAGCTGCGGCGGGTCGCTCACCGGCGCGGCCGGCCCTCCTCGTCGTCGTCCGGCTCGTCGGCGAAGGTCGTCGCCTCGATGCCGGTGACGCGCATCTCACCGGGCGCCGGCGCCGGACCCCGCTGCCGCTCGCGGATCTCGCGGAGGCGGGCGAGGATGTCCGCCTCCAGCGCCGAGAACTCCGCCTCCGTGATCTCGCCCAGCTCCAGGCGCATCTGGGCGGCGAGCAGCTCCTCGTGCAGCACGCTGTCGTCGTTGAGCTGCGCCTCCACGGCGTCGGCGATCTTGCGGAGCACGAACTTGAGGCCGCCCACGAGCAGCGTGTCGAGGATGATCACGCGACGCCCCGGCTGGTGACGGTCGCGGTCGGCTCCTCGGCCGGTGCGTAGAGCGGCAGCGTGACGGTGAACGTCGCGCCCAGGTCCTCGCCGGCGCTGTCGGCACGGATGCGCCCGCCGTGGACCTCCACGAGATGACGGACGAGGGACAGGCCCAGGCCGAGGCCGGGCGAACGGCCCAGCCGTGTCGGGGACGGGCGGAAGGGGTCGAAGACGTGGGGCAGCACGTCGGGGGCGATGCCCTGGCCGCTGTGGGTGACCGCCAGCTCGACCTGCGTGCCGCGGCGAGCGAGCGTGACGACGACCCGCCCCTTCTCGGGCGTCAACTTGATCGCGTTGGACAGGAGGCTCCACACGACCTGCTGGAGGCGGTCGGGGTCGGCCAGCACGGGGCCCGCGTCGGCATCGAGCCGGGTCGACAGCTCGACGGACCTGGCGGCGGCCGCCGGCCGGAGCGCCTCCACCGCCGACTCCGCGAGCGGCGCCGGCTGGACCGCCTGGGCGCGGAGGCGCAGCTTGCCGGTGATGATCCGCGAGAGATCCAGGAGATCCTCGATCTGCCGGGCGAGCGTCTGCGTGTTGCGCTCGATCGTCTCCAGCGCGCGCTCGCGGCGGCTCTCGTCCAGCTCGCCCTTGCGCAGCCACCAGAGCCAGCCGGCGACGACGTTCAGCGGCGTGCGCAGCTCGTGCGACAGCGTCGCGAGGAACTCGTCCTTGGCCCGTCCGGCCGTCTCCGCGTCCGCGCGCGCCGCCTGCTCCTGCTTCAGCAGCGCCTCGCGCGCCGCCGCGAGCTCCTCGGCCTGCCGCCGGGCCTGCCGGCCGCGCGTGTAGAGCGACGCCGTGAGCAGCGCGACGAGTCCGAACGAGAACACGCGGACCATCGTGCCCGTATCCGGCGAGCGGAGCGGCGGGAAGAACAGGATCTCGGTGACACCCGCGGCCAGCGCGGTGGCGAGGAGGCCGGCGGACAGCCCGCCGTGCCAGCTCGTGATGACGACCGCGCCGAAGAACAGGGGCGTGACGGCGCCCTGCGTGTAGGAGTGGAGCGTCAGCGTCAAGGCGGCCGCGATGCCCACCGTGCCGACCGCGACGACGTAGCCTCCGACGCGCCGGCCCACCCGTGTCACTCCCCGGGTTTCGCGCGCTCCAGCTTCAGCCGGATGTTGACGAAGTTGTAGGGAGGCCACGGACCCGTGTAGCGGAAGGTGAGGTGGCCGTACTTGGCGCCGATGGCCTTCACCTTGGCGTCGAACGCCGGCTCGCGATCCCGCGCCACCAGGAAGGCGGCATTCATGATCATCTTGTCGCCGATCGGCTTGTTCGCCCGCGAGGCGACGGAGACGTCGCGCAAGAGCCCGAAGATCTCCGACACGTGGCGCTCCGAGCGGCTCTGCAGCGCCGCCTCCACGAGGCGACCGTACTGCACGCGCGCGAAGTACGTCGGGCCGGTCTGCGACGCGATCTCGCCCTTGAGCTGGCGGACGTCCTCGTCCTCGCGCTCGATCTGCTTGATCACCTCGTCGCGGTCCCACAGGACCTTCAATCCGAACTCGACCTTGTCCTCCATCTTCAGGAGCACGTCGGTGAACGCGCCGTAGGCGCCCTTCAGGAGCTCGGTGATGTCGTCGCGCGTCTTGAACACGGTGCCGAACGACATCGGGATGACCGTGTGGTCACGCATGACGACCTCGTTCACCCGCTCGTGGGCCAGAACGTTCTCGCGGGTGGCGTCGAGGACCTCGATGGGCGTGTCCGAGACCACGGCGGCGATGTCCTTGTAGTGGACGGTGTGGACCTCGGCCGGCGTGGTGCCGAGGCCGATCGCGCCGAATCGCAGGGGGCGCTCCGACCGGATCACGCAGTACACGTACTTGCCGCGGCTTTCGGTCGCCCTCGGCGCCGCCGGCGGCTCCACCGCGGACATCGCCGCGCCCGGCGGGGTCTCGCGGACGACGCGCGAGCCGGCGCCGTCGCCGACGCGGGCCGTGCGCGACGGCCGGGCGGGGCGGGCGGCACTGCGTCGCGTGCGGGCGGTCGGCTTGCGCTTGGCAGCCATGGATCAGTCCT